>JAYTHN010000467.1:0-22511 GCA_043732505.1 Methylotenera sp. | reverse complement strand
AAATTGATGTTAATTAAAGCGCTATCCGACTGTTATGATTAAAACTAAAAGTGTGGTGCGGCTTTCGTTACTTTTATCTATTTATTATTGTAAGTTGTCCAATGCTGAGGATGTTTGGCCGCAGGTAGCCACTACACAACCAGTCTCTGAAGATGATTACATTGGCGATGTTCCCAAAGTATTGACTGTTTCTAGATTGTCACACTCGCTCGCAGATGCGCCCTCAGCGGTGACCGTAATTGACCGTGAGACTATTCGAGCTTCGGGCATTATAGATTTACCCGAAATATTTCGATTAGTGCCGGGGTTCTATGTAGGCGTTAACGCTGCTTATGTGCAAAGCACTAATCATGCAGTGAGTTACCACGCTATGACCTCCGCTTACTCTGGTTCTATGCAGGTATTAATCAATGGTCGCTCAGTTTATAGCCCTTTATATGGCGGTGTGCAATGGAGCGAATTGCCAATAGTCATTGCTGATATTGAGCGAATTGAGATCACTCGCGGGCCCAATGCTGCAAGTTATGGGGCAAACTCTTTTTTTGTCGTGATTAACATCATTACGCAACAGCCTAATGAGGTGGCGACTAACAGCATTATAGCGACTCATGGAAATGGCCGTAATGAAGCTTTTTATAGACATGCAGACAAAATCGGTGATGTGAACTATCGCATCACCACGGGTTATCGCGAAGATGAGGGGATAGACGGCCGTCCAGATTTTAAACGTACACGCTTATTAAACGCGCAAGCAGATTATCGCGTGAATGAAAGTAATACCTTAGAGTTTGAGTTTGGCATTGTCGATGGTGCGCGCGGTGAACCAAACCTCGATAAAGATGATATTTTATTTTTGCCCCGTACCAAGCAAATTGATAACCATTATGAGCTAGTTCGATGGCGACATAATATTAACGATGACAGCGATTTTTCATTACAGGCATATCACTCTTATGATCGTTCAGACGATGATGCCACCTCAACAAATTTACGCCCAGTAGTTAAAGCTATTGTACTTCAGCAGCAACTTGATAGAGGGCGCTCTCATGTTGTTGCAACTGCAAGAGCAAATGCCGCGGCGGCCACACTGTTTGCTGACTACATTACTATTCTTAATTACGTCATCACAGAGCGTAGCGACATTGAAGCACAGCATAATTTTGCGATTGGTAAAACATTTAGGGTGGTTTGGGGTGGCAGCGTTAGGCAAGACACCATGTATGCGCCACATTACTTAGGCACGGACAAAACTAATTATTTTAACTTGGAACGGATATTTGGACATGTGGAGTGGCAAGCATTTGAAAAGCTAGTGTTCAACTTAGGTGCGATGGTGGAGCATAATGACTTTACTGGCACTGATATATCACCACGTGCAAGTATCAATTTCAAGCTCAATCCAAATCATACCCTTAAGTTTGGGGTTTCAACGGCTTTACCTACACCAAATTACGTAGAAGAAAAATTTAATCGTCGAGTGATCGTGCCTGCTACTGTTCCACTTTTGGGTGTATTTACAGTAGATAGAGGGAATGTTGATCCAAAGCATATCACTTCTAGAGAAATTGGTTATCTGGGTAAAGTGGGACGCTTTAGCTTAGATGCTAGGATTTTTAACGATGATATTCATGACTATATACAAACAGTTAAGCGTAATGATTTCATCATTCCAGCAGGCATTATTCCAGTAACAGTCAGACCGACTACCAGCCAAAATGGTGGCAATGTAGAAATAAAAGGCTTTGAAACACAAACTAAATGGCATATCTGTAAAGATGCCAACGTATTCCTCAATTATACCTACGTAAAAATATACGGTGATGAAGCTGAGCTTGACCGCGACATTACGCACTCCATGCCGCGTAGCACTATCAGCGCTTGCTCACACATCGCATTACGCCGCAATGGGACGCCAGAGTCGCCTATTATCAAACAGGTGAAGTTGCGCAGCTTGGCGATGGTGACCCTTTCGCATTAACCAGAAGAACTGATGTTAGGTTGGCGCGCCAATTTGCTTATCACGCATGTAAAGGCGAGGCGTCTGTCACTGTGGAGAATTTATTTAATGAGCACTATCAAGAGTTTGCAGACTACAACACGCTAAAAAGGCGTGCTGTTGTTAACGTCAGGTTGGATTTTTAAATAGTGTTATACATCAATGGGTAAGTGCAATATTTTGGATAATTTTTCAGTATATAAATAGTTAAGTTTGTTAAATATCCCCAATAAAAATAGAAGTATTATCAATAAATTAGCCTGTTTTGTGCTGATGCTAAGTCTCTGCGTGTCTTTTTTAACACAGGCTTATACGGGCGTGACCATCGTTTTAAGTGCGCCTACGCCAGATAATCAAGAGTTCCTTGATAACTTTAAAGACGAGCTTGTTCGAACTAGAAATACGAGTTTGAGACTAACGGTGATTGATTTGCAAGAGGTAGAAAAACTAGTAGTAGCTGAGAATAGTGAGCTAGTGATTGCTCTAGGTGTGAAAGCATTGGAGGCTGCCAGTAAGTTAAGCCATACCACACCTGTATTGGGAATATTTACGCCGCTACCAACATTTAATAGTATTTTACAAAGTAGTAAGCGCGATTTAGGTAATTTTAGTGCAATAGTATTAGACCAGCCCTATACGCGACAAATGTCTCTTATAAAAACAATTCTGCCTGATGCTAAAAGCATCGGCATCATGTTAGGGCCAACATCATCACAATATGGGGAACATTTAAAAGATGACGGTGAGAAGAATGGGCTAAGTGTATTTGAGGAAAATATTGATCAAGAGGCTGATTTAATTACAAAATTACAGAAATTATTAGATACGACCGATGCCTTGATGGCGATTCCAGATCCGTCAATTTATAATCGAGAAACTGCGCAACCTATTTTATTTACGAGTTATCGACATTTAAAACCAGTGTTTGGTTACTCTCAATCCTATGTGCGTTCAGGTGCGCTTGCGGCAGTGTTTAGTAATAGCAAACAACTGGCTAAACAAGCGGTTGAAATTGCGATTAAATCGCAACAACCGCCAAATCTATTACCTCCACCACAATCACCTACCTATTTTTCAGTGATGGTGAATTATCAAGTAGCACGCTCGCTCAACATTTCTGTAATGGATGAAGATGTGCTGTATAAAAAAATACTAGAGTTAGAGGCGGTGCAATATGAACAATATAGGCATTAAATCACGCGTTATACTTTTAGGTACTTTGCCAGCATTGCTATTTGTGATTATTTTGGCTGGCTATACAACTTCTAATATTTTTGATACTTTAAATCAATCATTGAGTGATCGTGGGCGTATTGTCGCTTCACAATTAGCACCTGCTGCTGAGTATGGCGTTATTTCAGGAAATCGGCTGGTATTACAACAGTTAGTACAGCAAGTACTTTCTAATGAATCGGATTTAAGAACCATATTAGTAGAAGATAGTCTCGGCAAAGTACTGGCACTAAGCGGCCCAGAGCTGCCTATTGGACTAATTGCTAAACTTAAAAAAAATAATCTTCAAGAAACTAAACTCAAAAATAGCCTTATTGTAAGCGCACCTATCTATAGAAGTTTAGTTGAAATTGATGATTTTAATAGCCTAGGCCGTGCAGATACGAAAGCTAAAGGGGCGGAAGAGCAGCTACAAATCGGCCAAGTATATGTGCAGTTAAGCAATCAAAATTTACAAAATATCAAACAAGATCTAATTGCAAAAATTACTTTAATCGGCCTATTTGGCCTTATGCTAAGTGCATTAATTGCATGGCGAATTGGCCGAAACATTACTAAGCCAATTCAAGAAATTGCTTATGCAGTGAATAGGGTAGGTGATGGTATGTTTGTGCAAACCATTATTGAAAATTCAAGTGGCGAATTAAAAACCTTACAAAAAGGTTTTAATTCGATGTCATCTAGCCTAAAACAAGCGTATGAGGTGATGCAAGATAAGATTGATGACGCCACAACGATGCTACGCTATCAAGCACAGCATGATGATTTAACGGGTTTAATCAACCGCAGAGAGTTTGAAGTAAGGTTAGATCGTAGCTTAAATGCTGTTTACATCAATAATGCACAACATGTATTTTGCTATATGGATTTAGACCAATTCAAATTAGTAAATGATACTTGTGGTCATGCGGCTGGCGATGAGTTACTGAGACAAATCAGCGTATTACTAGTAAATAGAATGCGCGATCGAGACACACTGGCGCGCTTGGGTGGTGATGAATTTGGCTTGTTGATAGAAAACTGCAGTTTGATTGATGCCAGCCAAATTACTAATGCAATACTGAAGCTCATCCGAGATTATCGTTTTATTTTTGAAGATAAAATATTCAATATTGGGGTTAGTATCGGTATTGTTGTGGTTAATTCTGGCTTTGAAAATATCAGCGAGATTATTCATGCGGCTGATTCTGCCTGTTATTCTGCTAAAAAGGCGGGTCGTAATCAAAGCTTTTTATTTAGTCCTGGTGATGTAGAAGTCACGCAACATAAAAGATCTGTAGAGGCGATTTCTGACATTACAGATGAAATCGATGACTCGCAGTTTGTGCTTTATTGCCAGCCAATTGTCCCACTTTCAAATGCTGTGCCGCAGCAGCCTCATTATGAAATTTTAATTAGAAAAATCAATGTAGATGGCATCATTATGTTACCCACTACATTTATCCCCTCGGCTGAGCGCTATCACCTCATGCCTAACATTGATCGATGGGTGATTAAAAACACTTTTATTGCGTATCGTAAGTTGTTAAATAAAAGCGAAGAAACTTGCAACTATGTATTTTCAATTAACTTATCAGGTACATCATTGGGCGATAAAAGTTTGTTAGGATTTATCCGAGAGCAATTTTCTATTTATGCGATTCCGCCAGATCGTATCTGTTTTGAAATTACTGAAACAGCCGCCATTGTTAATTTAAAAAATACCATCAGTCTTTTTACCGCGTTGAGAGGACTAGGTTGTAGTTTTGCGTTAGACGATTTTGGTAGCGGTATGTCATCTTTTACCTATTTGAAGAATTTTGATGTAGATTATTTAAAAATTGATGGTTCTTTCGTGAAAGAAATGCATTTGAACCGCATAGACCATGCTATGGTCAGTTCAATTCATAGTGTGGCAGAAGCGATGAACATTAAAACCGTCGCTGAATTTGTCGAGAATGAATTCATATTAAATGAATTAAAAGCAATAGGCGTACACTATGGGCAAGGCTTATTTTTAGGACACCCTATAGAGGTAAAGACCTTGATCGATAATTTTTCTGTATTTACCTCACATTAATGTTATTTTCTTGACCAATGAATATAAGTAAGGAATATAAAGTTTAAACGATGATAGAAACTGACCGTCTAACTGCTCCTGCAGCTGAAAGCCCCCTAGAAGAAGCCTTAGAGCGCGCGCTGCGCCCCAAATTACTTGAAGAATATGTTGGGCAAGAAAAAGCCCGCAGTCAGTTAGAGATTTTTATAAACGCTGCACGAGGCCGTAGTGAAGCCTTAGACCACGTATTGTTGTTTGGTCCACCTGGTTTGGGTAAAACTACACTTGCCCATATTATTGCCAAAGAGATGGGTGTGAATATGCGCCAAACCTCAGGCCCAGTGCTAGAGCGGGCAGGCGACTTGGCTGCATTGCTCACTAACTTAGAGCCTAATGACGTGCTTTTCATTGATGAGATTCATCGACTTTCACCTGTAGTTGAAGAGATTTTATATCCCGCGATGGAAGATTATCGTTTAGATATTATGATAGGCGAAGGGCCAGCTGCACGCAGCGTTCGCTTAGATTTACCACCATTCACATTGATAGGCGCCACAACTCGTGCTGGTATGCTTACCAACCCGCTACGAGATCGTTTTGGCATTGTATCTAGGCTAGAGTTTTATACTTCCGAAGAGTTAGCACGCATTGTTCAGCGTAGCGCAGGACTATTGGAAGTAGAAATGGTAGATACTGGTTCGTTAGAAATCGCCAAACGTTCACGTGGTACACCACGTATTGCCAATAGATTACTGCGCCGTGTGCGGGATTACGCACAAGTAAAAGGCGACGGCACAGTGTCATCAGAAATTGCTGATGCAGCCTTAAAAATGCTGGATGTAGACAAATTAGGCTTTGACGTGATGGATAGAAAGCTATTACAAGCAGTGCTGGAGAAGTTTGGTGGTGGGCCAGTAGGATTAGATAATTTGGCCGCTGCAATAGGTGAAGAGCGTGAGACCATTGAAGACGTGCTAGAGCCTTATTTGATTCAGCAAGGCTACTTAATGCGTACGCCACGCGGCAGAGTAGCCACTAGCTTGGCATATCAGCATTTTGGGTTACCCATGCCCAAACATTTGAGCAATAGTCAGGCATGGCAAGATTGAATCAAGTAGATTTGAATGCTGAAAAAGACTTAAGTAAGGACTCAATTAGCCAAGCATTTAGCTGGTCTATTAGAGTTTACTATGAAGACACGGATAGCGGTGGGGTGGTGTACCATGCGAATTATTTAAATTTTATGGAACGTGCGCGAACAGAGTGGCTACGTGCACTAGGTTTTGAGCAACCCATACTTAAAACTGAACTCGGCATTATATTTGTCGTGCATAGTATGAATATCACATTTAAAAGCCCTGCATTTTTTAATGATGTGCTGGAAATTAAAAGTCAGCGTATTAAACTAGGTTTTGGCAGTATGGAATTTTTACAAACGATTATTCGCAATCAACAAGTATTGTTAGAGGCTACTGTCAAATTAGCCTGTGTAGAAACTATAAATTTTAAGCCTGTGTGCATCCCTACTGTAGTAAAAAATAAACTATTAAATAACAAGTAATCAAGTGGAGTATTTATGAGTGTAGGTGTTACTGACGATATGTCGATTTTCTCGCTAGTGGCGGGTGCGAGCCTGCCAGTGCAATTTGTATTGGCAGTTTTAATCATCACATCTTTATTTTCTTGGTGGTACATTTTTATTAAAGTGGCAGCCATCAAGCGCGCTGATACTAATGCAGACGATTTTGAAAATGCATTTTGGACAGGCGGAGATTTAAACAAGCTATTTGAAGGCTTAACAGCGGGTCGCCGTAAACCACAGGGTATGGGAAGCATCTTTGAAGCAGGTTTTAAGGAGTATGCACGGCATAAACAACAAGGCCGCAGTGAAATATCAGATGTGATGGAAGGCTCACGCCGCGCCATGCGTGCGGCTTATAATCGCGAGTTGGATGACTTAGATGCACATTTACCATTTCTTGCCTCAGTAGGTTCTGTTAGCCCATATATAGGTCTATTTGGCACAGTATGGGGCATTATGAATGCGTTTAGAGGTTTGTCTAATGTGGCCCAAGCAACTCTTAGTCAAGTGGCGCCTGGTATTGCTGAGGCACTAGTTGCAACGGCCATAGGTTTATTCGCTGCGATTCCAGCAGTGATTGCTTACAATAGATTCGCTTCAAGTGTTGATCGTCTTTCTGTGCGCTATGAGAGCTTTATGGAAGAGTTCACCAACATTTTGCAACGTAAGTCATAAGGGCAAAAAACGATGTCACGTACGCGTAAACGCCGCTTGATGAACCAGATTAACGTCGTGCCATATATTGACGTTACCTTAGTATTGCTGGTAATTTTTATGGTCACTGCGCCTATGACTAATCCTGGTGTGGTTGATTTACCTAAAGTGGGTCAAGCTTTAAAGCAGCCGCAAGTGCCACCTGTGGTACTTACAGTAAAGCTGAATAATAAAATTGATTTAGAAAATAAGCCGATGCCGCGTGATGAACTATTATCAGCGGTACGTAAAGCTTTAGATAAGTCGCCTGAGCGTTCGGTAGTGATTGCTGCAGATAAGAATGTTAAATACGATGATGTGATTGGCCTGATGGATTTACTAAAACAAAATAAGGTTGATAAAGTGGGACTTTTGTTAAAGCCAGCGAATTAAAGTTAGTGATTTAAAGATGCGACATAAGCGCGAAAATACTGATTCATTTAAAGCAGGCATGCTTTCGATTGGTGTGCATGCAGTACTATTGATTGCGCTATTGATTTCATTCAATTGGAAAACTACGCATCCAATCAATATTGCTGAGGTGGAGCTATGGGATAGCCTACCGAATACTGTTGTGCAAAAGCCTTTCCCAAATCCAGAACCAGTAGTAGTTAAAGAAGAACACAAAGCTTTACCTAAAGTAGAGGAAAAGCCCAAACAAGAAGTAAAGCAGGAGCCCAAGGTTGACATTGTGTTAGAATGGAAAAAGAAAGCTCTTGAGTTAAAAAAAGAAGACGACAAAGTTAAGGCGGAGCAAGCCTTAGCGCAAAAGAAAAAGTTACTAGCACTACAAGAAGAAACGCGCCAAGATGATTTGCGTGATAAAGATAAGTTGTTGAAAGAGAGTAAAGCTAAAGCGCAACAAGATGCATTACAAGCACTGCAACAATCAATATCTGCAGATGAAAAAACTTCAAGTAATCAGCAAGCCATCGGTGCAAAAGCAGCGGCTAATGCTGGTGTAATTCGTGAATTTCAAAATAAAATCCGTACTAAAATCCGTGGCAACGTCAATAAATCTTTATGTGGTGATGGTAATCCAGAATTGAAATTTGATATTGGATTGCTACCAACAGGTCAACTAAATGGTAGTCCTAAATTAATCAAATCTAGCGGAAATTCAGCCTGCGATGAAGCTTTAGAGCGCGCTATCATGGTCTCTGAACCATTACCGCTACCTAGCGATAGTTCACTTTTCTCTCAATTTAGAAACCTAAAATTAACATTTCGCCCTAATGAGGGTAGTTAATATTTTTCGACATACTTAATGGTTTTAATGTAACAAAGTGTAAATCGTGTGGCTTCAAAATCTGATTGCAGTAGAATTTACCTAATATTTTGTAGTTTTTTTTACAAACGGCAATTATTTTTTTAAATCTTAACGTTGTGATATTTGCATCCAGCTCTTATTCAAGTATTAAACAACACATTCATAAAGACATGAAGCAGCCTATGAACCTATTTAGATTAGTCATAATTTCAGCAAGTTTTTTAATGGCATCAGCCGCTAATGCAGCTTTAGAAATTGAAATCAGTGGCGGTGGCGCACAACAAGTACCTGTAGCTATTGTGCCATTTGGAGGTGCTAAGACTCAACAAAATATCAGTAGCATCATCAATGCAGATTTAAAGCGTAGTGGTTTGTTTCGCGTACTAGAAACTGGTGGTGTAACGAGCCGACCTACTGATATATCACAAATTAAATATGCGGAATGGGCAGCATTACAAGCGCAAGCGATTGCGGTTGGCAATGTCGAAGCGATGCCTGGCAATCGTCTTAAGGTCACTTTTCAATTAGCAGATGTGCTTAAACAATCACAGCTTACTGGTATGCAATACGATATTGCGCCAAATCAGTTAAGAACCACGGCACACAAAATTGCTGATGCGATTTATCAAAAACTCACTGGTGAATCAGGCATATTTGCTAGTCGAATTGCTTATATCAATAAAACTAAGGGTCGATACGCCCTGCAGGTCGCAGATGCAGACGGTGAGAACCCATTAACAATGTTGTCATCAAATGAGCCGATTATTTCACCAAATTGGTCACCAGACGGCAGCAAGATTGCTTATGTGTCGTTTGAAAAGAAAAAACCAATTATTTATGTACAGTCGCTTAGTGGTCAGCGCTCAGTACTTGCCAATTTCAAAGGTAATAATAGTGCGCCATCATGGGCACCGGATGGCAGTCGATTAGCCATCGTGCTTACTTATGGCGCCAATTCTCAAGTGTATACCATTAACGCGGATGGTTCTGGTTTAAAGCCGCTTACTAAAAGTAGCGCGATTGATACAGAGCCGACATGGTCGATTGACGGAAAATGGATTTATTTTAGCTCGGACCGTGGTGGTAAACCTCAAATCTACAAAGTATCGTCTAGCGGCGGAGAACCGCAGCGTGTGACATTTGAAGGAGCTTATAATGTGAGTCCACGTTTCTCCCCAGATGGGAAGTCGCTAGCGATGATACGTAATGACGGAGGTAAGTTTCGAGTGGCCTTGCAAGATTTAACCAGCGGTCAAGTGCAATTGCTTAGCGATGGTGCACAAGATGAATCGCCAAGTTTTGCACCCAATGGCCGTGTGTTGTTGTATGCAACCCGTGTAGGTGGTCGTGGTGCTTTAGCTGGCGTGTCATCAGATGGTCGTGTTAAGCAGCGATTGAGTGAATCTGGTGGGGATATACGTGAGCCAGCTTGGGGGCCATTAATTAAATAAACGTTAATTTGGCATTAAGATAATATAAATTTGAATTAGTATAAATTTACATTATAAAAATATAGGTTTTATAAATAAATCACGTAATCAATACAACATTTAATTCATTTAGGCATTTTTTAGTAAGTTATTTTTAAGTATCAGATTTTAGTACCACTTTTAAGGAGAGCAATATGAATACATTGACATGGAATAAAAAACTTTTAAGCAGTCTTGCATTAGCGCTAGTGTTGGCGGCTTGTAAGAGTACACCTATGGTTAATAAGCCTGTGGTTGAAGATAAAAGCCCTGCTCAGTCTACTGCAGCGGAGCCTGCAAAGACTGGTGCTGATACTTCAGCGATTAAAGAAGTGAATATTGACAGTAGTGCAACTGGTAATAATCCACTAAAAGATCCAAATAATATCTTATCTAAACGTAATGTGTATTTTGCTTTTGATAGTGACGCGGTAGCAGCAGAATTCAAACCGATGCTTGAGGCGCATGCTAAGTATTTACTAGCAAATACCAATGCAAAAATGATTTTACAAGGCAATACGGATGATCGTGGTACGAGTGAGTACAATTTATCATTAGGTCAACGCCGTTCTGTTGCAGTGAAAAAATCACTTAATTTATTAGGTGTGCAAGATAAGCAAATTGAAACTGTCAGCTTTGGTAAAGAAAAAGCAACGCCAGGTTGTACTGATGATGCTTGCGCTAAACTTAATCGTCGCGTAGATGTTGTCTACGAAAACGAGTAATAATAAGCTTAAAAAATACTCTAAGTAATATTGAAAGATATAGTGATGATAAAAAAACTGATTCTGGCTAACTTGTTTGCAGTAATACAACTTTGTTCTATGAATACTCATGCGGCTTTGTTCGATGACAAAGAGGCACGTAAAAAGATTCTAGATGTAGAAGCTGCGATGAATAGTCAAAATCAGGCATCACAAGCGACACTTGCTGATTTAAAAAAAAATCAACAAGCCCTTGAGCAGCGGGTAATCGCCATTGAGGCGATTACCAAAGGACAAGTGTTAGGTGATATGCAAAACCAAATTGAAGCATTGAAGCAAGAAGTGTCAAGACTTAAAGGTGAGTTAGAAGTAGCTAGTCATAATGTAGACGAGACTCAACAGCGCCAGAAAGATTTATATGGCGATACTGATACACGTTTACGCAAGTTAGAAGGTGGCACGCCAGCAGGGCAAGCGGTAGATAGCACGGGAACAGGCACGCCAGCCGCGACAGCAATAGCACAAACGCCGAGTAAAAATACCCAAGAATATCAATTACTAGAGCTTTCGAATGGCTTATCTAAAGAAGCTAAACACAAAGATGCATTTAACGCTTACGATAAATTCTTAAAAGACTATCCTAACAGTGCATTATCAGCAGATGCGCTTTACGGGTTGGGTTATTCGCAATTTGCATTGAAAAACTATAAATCTTCCATTGCTACCCAGCAAAAAGTATTAGATTTACATCCAGAAAGTCCCAAAGTGGCTGATGCGATGTTCAATATGGCTAACAGTCAGATTCAACTGGGTTTGGTAGCAAGCGCGAAGAAAACCTTGCGTGATTTAATTGCTAAATTTCCATCAAGTGAAGTGACACCAACAGCACAAAAACGCTTGAAAGCATTGGAAGCCATAAAATAGGGTTTAGCTAGCAAATCATCAATTTAACTAGTCTTAAGTTAAAATGGCGTCCATAATTAAGTTGGTGCTATTTTTTTAACTCAGCATTTCATATTCATAAAATTAATTTACGCAATTAATGAAACTTAAAATTCACGAAATTTTCTATTCGCTTCAAGGCGAGTCATCACGAGTGGGCTTGCCTACAGTGTTTGTGAGGCTTACGGGCTGTCCTATGCGTTGCGTCTATTGTGATACCGCTTATGCGTTTAATGGTGGCAGTAATATAGAGATTAGTGATATTTTGTTGAAAGTAGCTGAATACGGCTCGCAATATGTGACTGTGACAGGTGGTGAGCCACTCGCGCAAAAAGGTTGCCATATATTGCTGAAAGATTTATGTGACGCTGGCTATAGCGTATCACTAGAAACTGGTGGAGCAATCGATACTAGGAAGGTAGATAGTCGTGTTTCCGTGATATTAGATATCAAAACACCAGGCTCAGGTGAGATGGAGAATAATAAATGGGGCAATTTAGCGCATTTAAAAATGACTGATGAAGTGAAGTTTGTACTATGTAACCGCGCGGATTACGAATGGGCAAAAGAATTATTAACAACACATGACATTGCTAACAAATGCCCAATATTATTTTCACCCGTGTATGAGCAAGTAAACCCAACTGAACTTGCAGGGTGGGTATTGGCAGATAAGTTGCCGGTACGTATGCAAGTGCAATTACACAAAATACTATGGGGCGAGAAGTCAGGTGTTTGATAAGAGTTTGATAGCGTTATCACTCAATATAAATTTATTTTAAATATGAATATTCCAGTTAAAAAAGCCGTGGTGTTACTATCAGGTGGCTTAGATTCAGCCACTTGTCTTGCAATAGCAAAGTCGCAAGGTTTTGAATGTTATTGTTTAAGCTTAGATTATCACCAAAGACATATTGCTGAATTACATGCCGCAAAAAATGTGGCGCAAATCATGGGTGCGGTGGGGCATAAAACTGCACAATTGGATTTATCATTATTTGGCGGCTCTGCGCTGACTGATAATGCGATTGCCGTGCCCGAAAGTGAAACGATTGGTATTCCAATTACTTATGTGCCAGCACGTAACACTATTATGTTGTCATTAGCGCTGGCGTGGGCAGAGGTGCTTCATGCCCAAGACATCTTTATCGGCGTAAATGCCTTGGATTATTCTGGTTATCCAGATTGTCGTGGTGAATATGTTACAGCTTTCCAAAACATGGCTAATTTAGCGACTAAAAGTGCAGTAGAAGGCCACACTATTAGTATTCATGCGCCATTAATTGATATGACGAAAGCGCAAATTGTGGCCTTAGGCACCACTCTAGCGTTAGATTATGCAATGACCGTGTCATGTTATCAAGCAGATAGCCATGGTGAAGCTTGTGGTTTGTGTGATTCTTGCCGTTTAAGGCGTGAAGGTTTTTCTGCTGCGGGCTTAGCAGACCCTACGCGGTATAAATTAACGGCTTCATAAAAAGTATATGACAATATTTAGCTTTAATTCACAGTTAAATATATAAACTTCTTGCCAAAACATCTAAAAATAACGTAAAATCCGCGGTTTTCTGCAGTATATTTTCATTAAAGAGAACAAAGATTATGGTTATTATTCGTCTAGCTCGTGGTGGCGCGAAAAAAACTCCTTTCTACAACCTAGTAGTCGCTGATTCACGCAACCGTCGTGATGGCCGCTTTATTGAGCGTGTTGGTTTTTACAATCCATCAGCTAAAGCAGGCGCTGAAGCGCTACGTGTAGACCAAGAACGTGTTACTTTCTGGCAAAGTAACGGCGCGCAATTGTCAGATACAGTGGCACGCTTAGTTAAATTCCATGCAAAAGGCCCAGAGCACGCGATTGCTTCTAAAGCAAAAGATGCTGAAAAAGCTGATGCTGTTAAAGCAAAAATCGCTGCTGTTGAAGCTGCAAAAGTTAAAGCAGCCGCAGATGTTGCTAAAGCTGAAGCGGATGCTAAAGCCGCAGCAGAAGCTGAACAAGCCGCAGAAGCAGCTAAATCAGCCACTGCAGAGGCAGCTGCCGCAGCTGAAGCTCTTGCTGTTGAAGCGACAGTAGAAGCTACTGAAACGCCAGCTGCAGACGCTTAAGTTATTCTATGTTTATTGCTGTGTCTAACTGATATGGCATTAACAGCGAAATATTCTAAGCAATGAGTGATATGGTAGTCATGGGGCGCATAGTAGCGCCCTACGGCGTTTTTGGCTGGCTAAAAGTAGTGCCAGACACAGAAGAGTTTGATGGTTTGTTTGATTACGATCATTGGTGGTTAGGCAAAGGTGACGATTGGCATGAGCTGGTGGTTGAAACGGCCAAAGTCCATAACGATGTCATTGTAGTCAAGCTCAAGGGTATTGATGACCGTGATGCAGCATTTGCTTGCAAAGGCAAACAAATAGCGGTACCAAGGGCGCAATTACCTAAAGCTGAAGAGAATGAATACTACTGGTCAGATTTGATTGGTGTACGCGTTAAAAATCAGCAAGATGTTGATTTTGGCTTGATTATAGATGTGTTTGAAACGGGTGCGAATGACGTAATTGTTGTTAAACCTGATTCCATTAAAGACGTAGCGACGAAAACTGTAGAAGCTTCTCAAAGCGAAAAATCTGGTAAAGGCCAGACGAGTAAAGATAAAAAATCAGCTAAAGAGTCAACGCAAAATCTAGCGCAAGAAAGGCTGTTACCTTTTATCGATTCAGTGGTGCTTGAAGTAGATTTAAAAACGAAAACAATTTTGGTTGATTGGGATGCGGACTTTTAGTCTAAAAGTTTATGCGTTTTGATGTCATTACGCTGTTTCCTGAAATGTTTGATGCAATCACTAAACATGGCATTACCGGCAGAGCCCTACAGCAGAAGATTTATGATTTGCAACTATGGAATCCACGTGATTTTACGAGAGATAATCATAAATCGGTAGACGATAGACCTTATGGCGGCGGACCTGGCATGGTCATGTTAGCTGAGCCGCTAGAGAAAAGTATACATTCTGCAAAAGCAGCGCAAGCTGATAAGCAGATAGAAAGTTGGGTGATCCATCTTTCACCAGCGGGTAAGCCCCTGACGCATGAAAAGGTAATGCAGTTAAGTAAAAAGCAAGGTTTGGTGTTACTGACCAGTCGTTATGAAGGCGTTGATCAACGCCTCATAGACGCTCAGGTAGACGAGGAGTTGTCGATTGGTGACTATGTGTTAAGTGGTGGTGAATTGCCCGCCATGGCATTGATAGATGCGATTGTGCGGCAGTTACCGGGGTGTTTGGGTGATGGTAATTCTGCAATTGAAGATTCATTTGTAGATGGTTTGCTGGATTGTCCACATTATACTAGACCAGAAGAATATAACGGTAGACGCGTACCAGAGGTTTTAATGTCTGGTAATCATGCAATGATTAAACAGTGGCGTTTGAAGATGTCATTGCAAAGAACTCGGGATCAACGTCCCGATTTATTGGCCTCAAGGCCGTTGACGAAAGAAGAAGCTCGGCTGCTCACAGCGCCTGATGTTTAGGTCAGCTTAAGTGCAGGAACAAGCATCTTATAATTAAAAGGAACCCGCCAAGGATAAATTGAAGCATTAAATTGAAAGATTTCAAAACTGAGATTTAAAACCAAGGCGATATAAAGGAAATAAAAATGGCAGATATTATTAAAATGTTAGAAGAGGAAGAGATTGCCCGTTTAGGCAAAACGATTCCAGTTTTCTCACCAGGCGACACAGTCGTGGTTGGCGTAAACGTAGTGGAAGGTACGCGTAAACGTGTGCAGTCATACGAAGGCGTAGTTATCGCTAAACGTAACCGTGGTTTAAACTCATCATTCATCGTGCGTAAAATTTCTTCAGGTGAAGGTGTAGAGCGTACATTCCAAACTTACTCACCATTAATCGCTTCAATCGAATTGAAACGTCGCGGTGATGTACGTCGTGCAAAACTTTATTACTTACGTGAGCGTTCAGGTAAATCTGCACGTATTAAAGAAAAATTAGTATCACGTGAAAAAGAAGTAATGGCACCAACAGCAAAAGATTAGGATATTAAAAATATGTGCTGAATATCAATTTTATATTCAGCAATGCTAAAAGCCTCAAATAGATGAAAGTCTATTGAGGCTTTTTTACATCTGCATACGCTTGCATATGTTTGCATATAAGCGACTTTGCTTTAACATCATGAAATGGCTTTTAATCTGATGCAAAAATAGTGAACTACGATGCTTTAATTAACGCACCATTTGGTGCAGTTGCTATCTCAGACCATGGTAATCAGCTTGCCATAGAACTGCTGATAAAGTCACCATCACCAGATAACTATCAATCTAAGCATCCGCTTGTAGCAAAAGCTTACGCACAAATTACTCAGTACTTACAAAAGCCAAGCATACGTCTCAATTTGCCAATTGAGCCACATGGTACCGCTTATCAACAACGTGTATGGCAAGCCATTGCAGCAATTCCACTTGGTCAAACGCGCACTTATGGTCATCTGGCACATCAAATTGGCTCTGGTCCAAGGGCGGTCGCCAATGCTTGCGGCGCTAATCATTTAACCTTGCTAATTCCATGCCATCGCGTAGTCGCACAAAATAGCATCGGTGGCTTTATGCAAAGTAAACCGAATGGTTTGTTAGTTAAAAAATGGTTGTTGAAACACGAGGGTGTTGATATGAGTAGCTACTCATGAGTGAGCATGTACTCTCGCTAGAAGACGCTACTGAATTAGATATCTTCATTGACCATTTGTGGCTAGAAGACGGATTATCTAAAAATACTTTAGAAAGTTACAGGCTGGATTTAACAACTTTTGCACTTTGGCTACCAAAACAAGGTAAGCAATTATTAAGCGTAGATCAAGCGGATATTCAGCAGTATCTAGCCGTAAAATTTCCGCAAAGCAAACCACGCAGTATTAGTCGATTGATTGCAAGCTCGCGGCGGTTTTATCGTTTTTTACTGCGCGAGAATAAAATCAGCCTAGACCCTACTTTGCAAATACAATCGCCCAAGTTGCCGCGTAGCCTGCCTAAAAGTCTCAATGAGGATGAAGTAGTTGCACTGCTCAATGCGCCAAATGTGGATGAACCTGCAGGTTTGCGTGACCGTGCCATGCTAGAGCTGGTCTACGCCTGTGGCTTGCGTGTGTCGGAGTTAGTAGGCATTAAAGTAACAGAAGTGAGCGTAAGCGACGGCGTAGTGCGTGTAACGGGCAAAGGCAGTAAAACGCGTTTAGTACCGATGGGCGAAGAAGCCGTTGATTGGATTTCGCAATATTTAAGCAAAGCAAGGTCAGCCATACTGCAAAAACGCTTGTGCGATGCCCTATTTGTAACTAATCGTGGTGAATCGATGACACGCCAGGCTTTTTGGTACTTAATCAAACGCTACTCTTTATTGGCGGGTATCAATAAGCATATATCGCCGCATGTGCTACGTCACGCATTTGCTACGCACTTGCTGAATCATGGGGCAGATTTAAGAGTAGTGCAGATGCTGTTGGGGCATTCAGATATTTCTACCACGCAGATTTACACCCATGTGGCGAGAGAGCGCTTGAAGCAATTGCATAGTGTGCATCATCCACGCGGCTAAAGCGTGCGCTAATAACTGCATTCGGTAGAAGGGTTTAAGCCTTCTGTATCCATTGATAATTTGGCTTTGCCATCTTGGTAATTGATTATCCAAACACTATCAAAATCTGTATCAGGCCATTGCGGCGCGTCATCCACACCAAGCGTGCTAGCCAATGCGTGAATTACACTATGCTCCCACACCATTAACACTAGGCCCTCTTTTTTAAATACACTTTTGGCGATTTTTTCATTTTCATCTGCGCTATATTTGCTGTTAATCGGCAAATTATACTTAATGGCAAATGGGCTAATCGTTTGAAACATCCGGCTGTGTTTAGTGGCATCGTCACTTTTTAGTGCGGGTACATAAATATAATCTGGGATGTTTAATTTTGCATGCAATACCGCAGCTAATTGCAATGCGCGGTTTTGACCTTGGCAGGATAAATTATCGCCATTTTTTGGTTTTTCACCATGACGGATAATCACTACTTTCAGGTTATTGCTAGGCGAACTTTTATTGGAGTCGTGGTTTTTATCATCGCAACTTGTTAGAAAAGCTGTAGTGAATATGAGCACAATTACTAGACAGATTTTTTTCATGATTCGTGTAATTTAACTTAAAAATTGAAGATTGAACCATATCGAGGGTAGCCCGGCAGCTAGTCACTTTCTTTTAACTGCATGAAAAGCACCAGTGCTTGGTACGTCCGCCAAGTACCCGCTGTTACACAGCGACCTTGGCGCCAAAAGTAACCAAAAAAACGGCATCCCAACACCACGGCCTAGCGGCTTCCCTGCGCTACTCAACATAAAGGACAGCAATCGGACTTGCCTACGGCTCAAACAGCTGCTTACTGGGAGCTTCCTTTATGTTTGCGTTGCTCGGCGTGGTACAAGGGGTTAAATGTTAATATGAAATATCTCTGATGTTTTGCATGTTAAGCATTCAGCAAAAAATTCTTTTTGTCTTTCCGAATTTTGAAAACATTTTTACATTTAGAGCAAGTGGGGTCTATTCGATTAATTTCATCACAGTTTAAACACTTTATATAATAGTTCTTACCAAACCTTATTTCCACTTTGTCAGATTTACATTTACGGCATGAATGGTTGAATTTATTATTAGCGTCTGAAAATGTGCCTGATATAGCATCTGCAATTACGCTAATAATACTGGTTAAGTTTGGTTTTTCTGACACCATATATTCAGAATTTTTTTGTTCTACTTTTACTGGCTTATCGGATAAAGATGCTTTTGGATATGGGTTCTCAGTAATCGAATTATTTGCTTTGTATGGTTTATGGATTTTTACTAAGTGCTCAGCAAGTTTGGTTCTATTCACTTCTGATAAACTAAAATCTTCGGTTTTAGCACTATTAGCTCTATCAGAAACGATTTTGTTAACCTTGTCGTCAATTGCATCTGCAGGGCACACTTCTGGATAAAGTTGTTTATCATTCGCCAAGAATATCCCATCATTAGAGGTTGAGAAAGTAACTATTACATCGGTTGGAAACGCATCTAATGCTTTGCGCGAGTTTTCAGTGGCAGAATTTAACAAAACTCACTTCAATGTTTGGCCTTGGAGTTTAGCTTGTTTAATCGGATTTGGCATGCCCATACTTCGGTCTTTTCCAGCACCTTGTGAATACCATCGCACCCATTGACCATCATCTTGAACTTGCAGCTTTCCTGCTACGCTTTTACTCTCAATGATAATAATGCCGTGCTGGTGGATAACAAGATGATCCATTTGAGCGGTAATGCCATCTTCAAACTCCACTCGCAAGTCGTGCAGTATCAGCAATTTTGGCTCGTCACCGAGCGCCATTTTTAAGTAATAGGCGACTTTGCGTTCAGCCTCATAGCCGGCTTTTCAAATTTATCTTACGGAATTACATTTAGATGTTCTTTAACTATCATGATTGTTAGTTTTCTTTTGTTGTTAGTATTAGTTTACCCATCACATAAACTTAATCAAACCTTTCTTTCTATCATGACTCCCAAAGCCTTCAACCCCGGCAATATCGCAGGCTTAGCCACCCTAACTTTCACACTCAATGCGCCAAATTCTTTCAAAATCAATTGGCAAACATGTTCCGCCAATGCTTCTACCAGTTTAAAGCTATGCTCGCTTAAAGTCTCGCGTATGCGGCCAACCACTGCGCCGTAGTCTATAGTGTCGGCAATGGCATCACTTTTACATGCATTGGTTAAATCGTAGCCAATTTCAATATCGAGTATGATCGTTTGTGCAACCATTCGCTCCCATGCGGGTACGCCGAGTTTGGTTTGTACTTTAACTTCTCTTAAAAATATGGTGTCCATGTTATTGTCGCGCCTGTGTGATTTGCCTACATGATTCGCTGTGTAATTGGCGGTAGTATTTAAAGACAAATAGTTTAGAATTAACTTTTACGAATTTTAAAATATCTTACGGATTTTAGAGCAACTATTGATTTTAGAGTAACTAAGGTACCTTAAGAGAAATGAATACACAATATGAATGAGTTAGGTTTTGTTCCCGTCACGTTAATTCCTATTATATGGATAGTCGGCGCTTATTTATTAGGCTCGATTTCATTTGGCATATTAGTGAGCAAAGCTTTCGGTTTGCCTGATCCGCGCACGGTTGGCTCTGGCAATCCAGGCGCGACCAATGTATTGCGTAGTGGTAAAAAAATGGCCGCAGCGCTTACATTACTTGGCGATGCCTTAAAAGGTTGGCTTGCCATTTGGCTGGCTTTGCAATCAGATATGCTGATGTGGGTGGTGGCCAGTGTGGGTGTTGCGGTATTTATGGGGCATTTATACCCTATTTTTTACAAATTTAAAGGCGGTAAAGGCGTAGCAACTGCGCTTGGGGTGATGCTTGCAATATCCCCTTGGCTTGGTTTAGCCGCTTTACTTACATGGGTAGTAGTGTTTGCAATTTCACGTTATTCATCATTAGGTGCCATTGTGGCTGCTGCGCTAGCACCTGTTTACACATGGTATTTATTGTCAGCCTACAAAGACTTCATCACCACGGTTGTCATCATGTCAGTATTTTTGATCTGGCGGCACAGAACTAACATTCACAAATTACTGGCGGGTACTGAGTCAGGTTTTGGTAAGAAATAGTCTAGGGAATTTCTTAAGGTTTTTGTAGCTCAGCTAAATCCCATCTTGGCTTTACGCTAAAGCCGTAGTTCTTATTCACTAAGAACTTAGGGGCTTTTAATCTCATGGTATCTAGTCTCATAGCCCCTGCAAAAGCAATCATCGCGCCGTTATCGGTACAAAACTCTAAGCGCGGATAACTTACTTTGCATAGTTTTCGTTTGGTCGCAGCGTTTAATTTTTCGCGCAGTTTAGTATTTGCCCCAACACCACCAGAAACGATTAAGTTATCTAAGCCAGTTTCACGCAATGCACTCATGCATTTGGTAGTAAGCACCTCTGTAACGGCTTCTTGAAACTCCCAAGCAATATCCGCTTTAGTCATTTCATCTAAAGGCTGATGTTGATTTGCTAAAGTAAGCACCGCAGTTTTTAAGCCGCTGAAACTAAAATTCAAATCCCCGCTGTTTAATAATGGCCTCGGTAATTTAAAGCGTGGTTTTCCAGATATGGCTAATCTAGCTAACGCTAGCCCGCCTGGGTAACCTAATCCTAATAACTTAGCGGTTTTGTCAAAGGCTTCACCTGCGGCGTCATCTAAAGTATCGCCCAGTAATTCATATTCGCCAATGCCATCTACCCGCATTAACTGGCTATGGCCGCCAGAGACTAGTAACGCTACAAATGGAAAAGCGGGTGGGTTCGCCTCCAACAATGGCGCTAGTAAATGTCCTTCAAGATGATGTACATTAATAGTCGGAATCTGCAAACTAAACGCGAGCGACTCTGCAAAGCTAGTACCCACTAACAACGCGCCAGATAATCCAGGGCCTTGTGTGTAGGCAATAGCGTCAATATCTTGTAAAGTTTTATTGGCGTCTTTAAGTACTAATGCTGTTAGTGGCAACACGCGGCGAATATGGTCACGTGAGGCGAGTTCTGGCACTACTCCGCCATATTCTGCGTGCATTTCTACTTGTGAATGAAGTGCATGTGCGAGTAGGCCGTCATTCGTATCGTATAATGCGAGGCCTGTTTCGTCACAGGATGATTCAACGCCTAAAATCAGCATAGCTTTGCACTTTGTTTTAAATGACGCATTTGTAGAGATTTGTTGATGAAAAAAGTGAATTATCGCGCATTTGGCGTACAAATGCATAAAAGTAATTGAATAAAAACAATTATACGATTAAAATACTAAGCTTTTCTCAGTTTATAAAACCTGTTGATTCCCTGTAGTCAAATAATTTTTAGAAGCTTGAGCATAACTCATATAAATTGTTGCCGATAAGAGAGAACGAATGTCTAGTGTACGTGTAAAAGAAAATGAGCCGTTTGACGTTGCTCTTCGCCGTTTTAAACGCTTAATTGAAAAAACTGGTTTGTTGAATGATCTTCGTGCACGCGAGTTTTACGAAAAACCAACTTGGGAACGTAAACGTAAAGCTGCTGCTGCTGTTAAGCGCCAATTCCGTCGCTTACGCAATCAAACATTACCAGCTAAACTTTACTAAGCTCCTTCATGTCATTAAAAGCTCAGATTACTGAGGACATGAAAACAGCAATGCGCGCTAAAGATAGCGTGCGTTTAGGGGCTATTCGACTACTACAAGCGGCTATCAAACAGCGCGAAGTAGATGAACGAATCGAGTTGAATGATAGCGATGTAATTGCTGCAATTGAAAAAATGCTTAAACAACGCCGTGATTCTATTTCTGCGTTTGAGTCTGCAAACCGTCAAGATTTAGCTGATATTGAAAAATTTGAAGTAACTGTGTTGCAAACTTATTTGCCCCAGCAACTTACAGAAGATGAAATTAAAGCAATATTAGAATCCGTAGTCACAGAAACTGGCGCTCAAGGTATTAAAGACATGAGTAAAGTCATGGTTG
>JAYTHN010000466.1:0-8265 GCA_043732505.1 Methylotenera sp. | reverse complement strand
ATGCCCGACCCGAATAGTGCTAGCTATACAGCCAGCGTGGTGGCTGCAGCATTGCCTGTGCTGCAAGCCAGTGGGGGAAGAGCATTCGTGTTATCCACCAGCTTACGGGCTATGCGCGAGATTCACGCTTTATTAAAAGAAGCTTTTATTGAAAATGGCATAGAAAGCCCATTATTACTGCAAGGCGAGAGTTCACGCACCGAGTTGCTAGACCGCTTTCGTAAACTAGGCAACGCAGTATTAGTTGGCTCACAAAGCTTTTGGGAAGGGGTGGATGTACGCGGTGAAGCCTTGAGTGTGGTGATTATCGACAAACTTCCGTTCGCGCCGCCCGACGATCCAGTATTATCTGCACGCGTTGATAAATTAAATGCCGAAGGCAAAAATGCATTTATGGAATATCAATTACCTTATTCTGTGATTACCTTGAAACAAGGCGCAGGGCGCTTGATACGCGATGAAAATGACCGCGGCGTACTCATGATTTGCGACCCACGATTAATTAGTAAGTCTTACGGTAAAAAAATATGGCAAAGCTTGCCGCCTTTTAAACGGACGCGTGAGTTGGCCGATGTGAAAGCATTTTTTAGCAACTAGGGACAACGATTTACGCATTGAGACTTAGTTAACTAAAGGAAACGTCTAGGCATGTATACCAATTTTGTAGTTCCGCTTTATATTTTTAACAAAGCAGGAAATAAGTACCAATCTATAGGTAGCAGTGTTTTGCTAGAATACAGGTCTGAACGATTTTTAATATCGGCAGCGCACGTTTTAGAAGGAATGCAGGTTCATAAAAATTATATATATTTTGAGCGAACATTTTAAGAGATAGGTGGTTTTTCAGCAGTCACTCCTAATTTTGAATTGTTTGGAGCTCGTCAAAATGATCCCTTGGATTTAGCTGTAATATTGTTACCTTTAAAGTTGGAAATGTAGTCAGTCAATTCAAAGTTTATAACATTAGATGAATGCCTTAAGGGTGAACAAGTTACATCTATAGGTTACCCACATGCAAAAAATACTAGAGCCGTCAATAGAACTGCTGCTACTTCGGATGGGTTTCGTTCGGAAATCTTGAGCTATACAGTAAATGATGTGTCAGAAAACTCTTTTCCTTACAAATTCTCTTCTTCTGAATATCATATTGCAACAAGTTTAACTAAGAGAGATTATATTCAAGGTAGTAGAAGCCAGTCGACAGTTCATGATTTACATGGAATGAGTGTAGGGCTTTTGCAAGAGATGAACGAATATAATCGAGTGACTGACGGCTTTAATGTTGCGTATTCGTCTGGAATAATTTTATAATAAAACAAACAGAGAAATACCTTTTATTCACTTAAATTCATAGTTGTCCATGTGTGGTTAAAATTTCAATGGGAGCAGGTAACAAAGCTATTATTGTAATTTATGAAACTGTTACGCAAATAACAATATTCGCCCGTAGGGCAAGAAATGATGGATGTAAAGTGTCCTCCGTAATTCATTTGCATTTATAGACAATACAAACCTTAATATGTACAATATTACGTACATATTAAAAAGGTAGCCCAAATGGATGCAATTACCTACACCACCGCCCGCGCCCAACTTGCTAGCAATATGAATCGTGTGTGCGAAAACCATGAGCCGCTGATTATTACGCGTAATCGTGAGCAGTCGGTAGTGATGCTCTCGCTGGCTGATTATCAGGCTTTGGAAGAAACTGCGCATTTATTGCGTAGCCCCAATAATGCTAAACGTTTGATGGATGCGGTGGTTGAGTTAAATGCGGGTAAAGGTACTGAGCGAGCGCTTGCTGAATGAAATTGGTGTTTGCTGAAGGCGCTTGGGAAGATTATTTATATTGGCAACAGCAAGATAAGCAAATGGTACAACGTATTAATAAGCTTATCAATGAGATTCAACGAGAGCCATTTACTGGTACTGGCAAGCCTGAGCCGTTAAAGCATGCGCTGAGTGGTTATTGGTCTAGGCGAATCAATGATGAACACAGGATTGTGTATAAGGTTGACATGGCAATTTTGTTAATTGCGCAGTTGCGTTATCGCTACTAAAATCTGAAATATCCAACTATTATGATTGTTTTGTTAGAAAACGAATACGAGCTATCTGCCATTCACGCGCAAGGTGCAGGCGGGCAAAATGTGAATAAAGTTTCCACCGCGATTCATTTGCGATTTGATATTTCAGCATCATCTTTAAGTGATTGGCTTAAAGATATATTATTGAATTTGAAAGATAGTCGTATTACTGATGAAGGAGTGTTGGTACTAAAAGCCCAGCAATATCGCACGCAAGAGGCTAATAAAAAAGATGCAATTAAGCGGCTACATGAAATTATTAATGCGGAAAATCAGGTAAAACCTACCCGTTATGCGACCAGACCAAGTTACGGTTCTCAGCGGCGCAGGCTAGAAACTAAAACGCAACGTGGGCAAATTAAGCAGATGCGTGGCAAAATAGCATCTGAGTAATTTTTTGTGAGTAACGCGGTATGGCGACGAAAATTGAATTTCTAAGGGTGCTCAGTTGAATTTATTAGCACTTGATACTTCTACTGAATATTTATCACTCGCCCTATTAAAAGGCGCTGAAACTTTCACATTTAATATAAATGCAGGGCAAACGCATTCACAAATTATATTGCCGCAAATTAAGGCCTTACTAAATTTCGCTGACTTGCAGCTGAAAGATTTGCATGGGATTGCTTTTGGTGCGGGGCCAGGCTCTTTTACGGGTGTGCGTATAGCCGCGGGTGTGGCGCAAGGCTTAGGTTTTGGTATTAACTTGCCAGTGGTCAGTACTTGCACGTTACTAGCGTTGGCTGAGGTGGCCAATGAAAAAAATTTAAGGGATACCAGTAAAGTCATAGCTTGCCTAGATGCACGCATGGGCGAGGTTTATCATGCGGCTTATGCATTGATTGAAAATGAATGGCACACAGCGATTGAACCTGGATTATACAAGCCAGAAGCTGTACCAGCGATAGCAGGTGATGGCTGGGTTGGCGTTGGCAGTGGCTGGCAAACCTACTCTGAAAAGTTGAGTGCAATTTATAACAACCAATTATTAACGGTAGAGCCAACGCTATTGCCTACGGCGAGTGCCATACTCAAATTGGCACTGCCAATATTTGAAAGTGGTAATGCGAAACCAGCAAGTGAGGCAATGCCTATTTATATTCGTAACCGCGTAGCACTTAAAACGGCTGAGCGTGAACAGGGTTTGCGGTTATGAGTGCAGAGATTAAAGGGCAATACTCGCAGCTCGAGCAATTATATAAGTTTCGCCCTATGCAAATAGATGACTTGGATGCGATTATGAAAATCGAACCGCAAATCTATCCGCACCCATGGACACGTGGTAATTTTAGTGATTCAATCAGTTCAGGCTACAGCGCTTTGGTGTTATTGGACGATGATAAAATTATCGGTTATGCATTGCTCATGATGGTGTTAGATGAAGCGCATTTGCTAAATCTAAGTATCGTTAACGCATACCAAAAACAAGGCTTAGGTCGATACTTATTGGAGTATATGTTGGAAATCGCTAAAAATCATCATGCTACTAATATGTTCTTAGAAGTGAGGCCGAGTAATATTTCAGCAATCGCGTTGTACGAAAATATTGGTTTTAACGAAATGTCGATTCGCCGTAACTATTATCCAGCGGCTAATGGCCGTGAAGATGCGGTGTTGATGGGCCTTGCCTTATGAGCTTAATGAACCGTGAGGATATGCTGCGAGAGTTGGAGTTGTTGCCCGTTTGGTCTTTGCGTTCGCCACAAGTAGATGCAGCTGTTATTTCAATAGTAGCGCTCCCAGAAGTAACCGCACTCAAAAAAATAATCCCGATTGAATTAAATGAAACTATCGATTCAATATCTTCTATTGAGTCATTACAAGTTGTTATTGAACAGCCTATAACTAAAGAATTAGCGACACAACCCCCCAAACTGCTAGCGTGCAACCATCTAGCAAGTGAAGGCGGCGATTATTTATTTGTATTACCAAATACTGAAATGTCTGCAGAAGAGTCATTATTATTGCGTAATATTTTAATCGCGATGCGTGTTAAAACTAAAGCAATAGCATTACCAGCAAATACGCTTGATGTCTTAAACTTAATCCAACCTAAGTTAATCATCACAATGGGTGAAAAAGTTGCGCAGTACTTATTCCAATCGGATGAGTCGCTAGCAGGTTTGCGTGGCATTTTGCATTATTGGCAAAGTGTTGCCCTAGTAGCAACTTATGATTTACAACACCTATTACAAATTTTGCCAGATAAGGCAAAAGCATGGGATGATTTGTGTTTTGCGATGCAAACTTTGCCGCGCTTGAAATCTGTTGAATAAACACCATTTTAAAAGTGGTAATTAAATTGTTCTAATTGATTAATTTAACTGCTACTTGAGTTTTTACTTATTCCATCTATCACTAAAGTCGTTTCAAAAGGATTGATCTTGCAAAAAATTTACTTAAAATTATTCACAGCTTTTCTGTTACTTAACTTAACAGGCTGCGGCTATAACAATTTTCAGACTTTAGATGAAGAAGCAAAAGCGAGCTGGTCTGAAGTGCTCAATCAATATCAACGCCGCGCTGATTTAGTGCCAAATTTGGTCAATGTAGTTAAAGGCTATGCAGAGCATGAAAAAGAAGTGCTCACGCAAGTAGCAGATGCGCGCTCCAAGGTAGGTAGCATGCAAGTAACGGCAGAGGTGCTGAATGACCCAGAAGCATTTGCGAAATTTCAGGCGGCACAGGGTCAAATGACTTCGGCATTGTCACGTTTGATGGCCGTGTCAGAAAACTATCCTAATTTAAAAGCCGATCAAGGGTTTAGAGATTTGCAGGCACAATTAGAAGGAACTGAAAATCGTATCACAGTGGCTCGCAACCGTTATATTGAAACCATCAAGGGCTATAACGTGGCCGTTCGTTCGTTCCCACAGAATCTTACTGCCATGATGTTTGGCTATAAAACTAAACCATCATTTACGGTAGAAAATGAAAAGACTATTTCTGTAGCGCCAACAGTAGACTTTGGTGATAAGAAATAGTTGGTGATTGAACAACACATTTGATTCACCAATGTTTTTGTCAAGATGATTAGTCAATGCAAGACGAGTTTGCTAGCGCTATGTGCGATGCTGATGTTTGCATCCTATACAGTGCATGCAGAGCTCGTCGCTATTCCTGCACTTCAAACGCGTGTGACTGATTTAACGCAAACGCTTTCCGTTGAGCAAAAAAGACAATTAGAAGCAAAATTGACTAGTTTTGAACAACAAAAAGGCATTCAGATTGCGGTACTAATTTTGCCTACTACACAGCCTGACGACATTGCGCAGTTTTCAATTCGTGTGGTAGATGCTTGGAAGTTAGGCCGCGCTAAACAAGATGATGGCATACTGGTATTGGTCGCTAAAGACGATCACAAAATGCGTATCGAAGTAGGTTATGGGCTAGAGGGTGCAATTCCAGATTTAACTGCAAAACGCATCATTAGTGAAGTTATGTCGCCCAGTTTCAAACTGGGCGATTTTTATGGAGGTATCAACAACGCGGTTGATATGCTCATCGGGTTAGTCAATGGTGAGCAGTTGCCTGCACCTGATTCGCCAAAGGCGAATGGTAGAGATTTTGAAAGTATGTTACCAGTATTGCTGTTTGGTGGATTAATCTTAGGCGGATTGCTGAGAGCGATGTTTGGTAATTTCTTTGGTGGCACACTCACGGGAGGCGCTATTGGAATGCTCGCATGGCTACTTGGTGTTGGAATATTGGCTGCAGCGTTGTTTGGCATTGTAGCTTTCTTTATCACCTTAATGGGAGTTTCTGGCTTAGGTCAGCTAGGTGGACTTGGTGGAGGTGGTTTTGGTGGTGGCCGTTCAAGAGGCAGTGATCCATTTTCGGGTGGTGGTGGCGGTTTTGGTGGCGGTGGGGCTTCTGGTGATTGGTAATAAGGAAAATTGCTGATGTCACTTAAATTAATTAAGCGCTTGTGTAGACATCTATTTGTTTTACCCAATAATGCGCGACGACATTTTACCGTGGACGCCATGAAGCGCATAGAAGCCAACATTGCTGAGAATGAAAGCACTCATGCGGGGGAAATTTTTTTTGTGGTGGAATCACATTTACATATTTTAGATATTTACAAAAGAAAATCGGCTAAAAAACGCGCTTTTGAAGTGTTCTCCCAAATGCACGTTTGGGATACCGAGCATAATAATGGGATATTGATTTACTTGTTATTGGCTGATCACGATTTTGAGATTTTGGCTGATCGCGGTATTCATCAACACGTCAGGGCTGAAGGTTGGGAGCACATTTCCAAAAAAATGGAGTTGATGTTCAGGCAAGGTAAGTTTGAAGCTGGCGTTTCATATGGCATTGCCCAAATTGGCGGGCAGTTAGCTAAGCATTATCCAGCAAATAATCATAAGAAAAATGAGCTGTCGGATGCGCCAATTATCATTTAGCCTATTACTTTTACTGACTCTTGCAACTTTTAACACACAAGCGGCTGTGTCATTTGTATCCCGCATTTATCACGAAATCCCAAGCTTAGAGAAATTTGAGGTGTGCTACGGCGGTGGGTGCGCAGAAATTCAACAGCTTGCGCTTGACGTTGATGAGTGGCAACGTATCGTTAGCATTTTTAATGCCGTAGAAAATACATCAATCAATGCTTTGTTAGAAAATACTGTGTTAGAACGTGAACAGATTGCAGATGCGATTGGTGTTTTTGAAGAAATTGTGGGACTTAAAACGGGAACTAGTACAGATTTAGCAGGCATTTATTGATAATGCCAGCATGAGTGGTCAGCTAGATTGCAATGATGAGGCGATTAATAGCACAACGTATATGCATTTAATGCGCCGCTACGGCTTAATTAAATTGCATGAGATTAAAGATTTTCGCACTCGCAATTTCTTTTTTACTGGTTGGCCGCATACTACTGCGGTGATACATGAAATTGCTACAGGTGATCGATACGCGGTAGATAGTTGGTTTTTTGACAATGGCACCCCAGCCACTATAGTGCCATTTGCATTGTGAAAGTCAGGCTATATTCCTCTAGACAGCCCGCTTAATCATGCAACTCAAGGCACTGCTCAAGTATCTCATTCTGCTGAATAAACTTTTATACTCCAGTTATTAATAAGCATTAAAGCACTTATACATCACGACTTTATATAACTATTGCTGACTAAATGACTGATTATATGTAAAATTCGCTTTTTGATTTTTGCACAAATTTGAACACATTATGCGCGCCTCACAATTTTTCTTTAATACTCAAAAAGAAGCTCCTAACGATGCTGAATTAGCAAGCCATATTTTAATGGTACGCGCTGGGTTGATTAAACGGCTCGGCTCGGGGCTTTATAGTTGGATGCCGCTTGGGCTAAGAGTGTTACGTAAAGTTGAAGCGATTGTGCGCGATGAAATGAATAAAGCAGGCGCGTTAGAGCTATTGATGCCAGCCGTGCAACCAAAAGAGTTGTGGGAAGAAACTGGCCGTTGGGCTGTGTTTGGACCACAAATGTTAAAAATTACTGATAGGCATGAGCGTGAATTTTGTTTTGGCCCTACCCATGAAGAGGTGATTACTGACATCGCACGTAAAGAAATCCGTAGTTATAAGCAATTGCCACTTAATTTTTATCAAATTCAGACTAAATTCAGAGATGAGATTCGCCCACGTTTTGGTGTGATGCGCGCGCGTGAATTTATGATGAAAGACGCTTACTCATTTCATAGCAATTTTGCATCATTAGAAAAAACCTACGAAACCATGTTTCAAGCATATGGTAAAGTTTTTACCCGACTTGGACTTAAATTTCGTGCTGTAAAAGCGGATACAGGTGCTATTGGTGGTGATGGTTCTCATGAGTTTCATGTATTGGCTGACTCAGGCGAAGATGGCTTAGCCTATTGTGATACTTCTGATTACGCAGCCAATGTAGAATTAGCTGAAGCGATAGCGCCTCCAGCCCGTAAGACACCAGGCGAACTCATGCAAGATGTTGAAACACCGAAGCAAACTTCGTGTGAACAAGTGGCGGAGCTATTAAATATTGATTTAGACCGCACTATTAAAGCGATGGCCTTAATCGGCACTTTAGAAGATGGTAGCTCACAATTTAATTTATTATTGATACGTGGTGATCATCGTATGAATGAAATTAAAGTGAATAAATTAGATGGTTTAAAAGAGTTTAGGTTTGCTACAGAAGAAGAAGT
>JAYTHN010000465.1:0-2444 GCA_043732505.1 Methylotenera sp. | reverse complement strand
ATTAGCTTATTTAGGCTTTATGCAATCTAAGGTTGGATGAGCCAATTTTTTATGTCTAAACTGTTTAACCAACAATCGTTGCCATGGTTGGAATCAGCCACTTGCAGCAACTGTATCCAAATGCCAATTGGTTGGATCTGATCTGATCATCATGCGTAAGCAAAATGGTGAGAGTCACACCTACGCTTGCGTTACTGAACGGCAGCTTTCTGGCAGGCAACTCTATCATGTATATCCGCAAACGGCCCCCTAGCGGACGTTCAATTAAAACATCCGCTAGGCCTAATTTAGAGTCAAAGCTTATCAAATGGGCTCGTCACCAATTTAGTCGCCTCAAGCACATTCGTATAAATCATCGTGGTTTGTAAGCTACGATGCCCCAATAACAATTGAATCGTCCTAATATCGGCACCAGCACTGAGTAGATGAGTAGCAAACGAATGGCGCAAAGTATGAACAGAAGCATGCTTATGGATGTTAGCCTGCTTTAAAGCCACTTTAAATGCCTTTTGAATTGTACTGTCTGACATATGCCAGCGTACCTTCATCTTACCGTCACCCCATAAGCGCAATACACTAGATGGGAACACATACTGCCAAGCCAAAGAACGAGAGGCTGCAGGATACTTTATACTTTTTATACAAAGCACCTGGCATCGCAGCAAACCCAGCCCCACGATTCAAATCAGACTGATGCAACTGCGCTACCTTGAGTAAATGCTTTTGCAGAGGGGTTGTTAATTGTTTAGGAAGCAAGGTAGTGCGATCTTTACCGCCCTTACCATCTCTGTCACTCAGCGAACCTGCCACAAAATCTAAATCCTTCACTCTAAGCCCCATACACTCATTCACCCTCAGACCAGCACCATAGATCAATTGCGCGATCAGCTGACAGGTTTCAGTCATCCCATCCAAGCAAGCCTTTACTTCAGACACATTCAACGCAACAGGCGCGCGATGACGCTGTTGTACCCGATTCAAGCGCTTCATATGACCTAATGGCTTTTCTAACACCTCTTGATATAGAAATACCAAGGCATTCAAAGCCTGTGTTTGGGTAGAGGCGGAACATAATCGATCAGCCGCAAGATGATTCAGAAAGGCTTCGACTTCTGGAATACCCATTAGATCTGGATGACGCTTTTGATGAAAAAAGATAAACCGTTTAATCCAATGGATATACGCTTCTTCAGTTCTGAAAATGAAATGCCTACGCCGGCAAATCATAGAAACGCGATCTAACAGACGCGGTGGTTGAATAGTTGAGGCAGGTTGACCCCATAAGCTTGACTCCTTTAGTGGTGATAAAAAAGTTAATGGTTTACAATCGCTGGAACAGGATTGCTGCGTCACTATATTAATATATTAATATAGAGACCGAGATACAATAAAACCAAGAAAAGACAAGCGATTCCAGCCATGTGCCACGAAAATTCAATTATTAATGTACGGACCCATGGGTCTCTATATTAACTGTTAGAAGGCAACCTCAAAGAATGCCGCTTGGTATCCATTCTTTTCTCGTAGCAGCAATAGCCGCTAAACTCATAGCGGGGCTTGCCACCTTCGCTTTAGGCGATTCGTCATGAACATTGGTACGTCGGCTCTTTCTAGTGCTTATTAATCTAAATCCATGGTTAGTTGCGACGTGGCGCAATGAATTTTCAAAGCGCGAAACATTTTTTGCGGCTTGGTTTCTGGTATTTACAGTTGTCCTCGTTGCCTTGTCGTTTATACCCAATAATATTGAGGCTTTTTTTTAGTAATGATTAAACCTTCTAACCCATCATTCAAGCGTGACTGGCTTAAGCCAGCCCCTTAATTCAGACGTTAGGGCTTTATGAAAAGCATCGCTATATTTTTACTGCTTTTATACTCATGCTTTGCCTATGCAGCTGATTTTTCTGCACGAGTTACAGAAGCTAAAATTGCAGCAAAAACTCCTGAAGGAGAGAAATATGAATCTTCAACTTTCCCTGCAATTCGAGCAGCGATGCATGAATGTATTCCTCCAGGTACAACCAGCTCTGAAAATCTAGGTAAATTTACTTTGGTTACTTATGTTACAAAGTTTGGGATGTTAAGTGCCGTTGAAGTACAACCAAAAACAAAAATTTCTCAGTGTTTTTCAGAGTTATTAACAAAAAGTCAGTTACCTATACCTCTAGGTCTCAACGCAACTGAGCTTGGTTATCCACTTGAAGTTACTATGAGAATTACACCATGAAATATTGCCCTAACCCATCCATCAAGCGGGATGCCTAACGCTTCCCCTTAATTTAAACGTTGACCGTCTGCTTTGGGCCGATAACAGCCCGTCACCACCGTCAGCTTTCTGCCAAGCATTCTACAGCCTCAACAGTCCCAATTTTCTGTTTTCGACTACGAACATTTCACTATCCAACCATGTATTGCACGTAACAGGGCATTACTTTTCTGAGGAA
>JAYTHN010000464.1:0-8280 GCA_043732505.1 Methylotenera sp. | reverse complement strand
GAATTTGAAACGAAGCGATTGCTGATAATAAGATATTTGCAGGGAGTCAGCTAATTGGAGTTACCTACTGCCTGACTTTATTTTATATGTGAGGGGTGGGTAGAATGTCTACAGTGTTGAATTAAAAGTATCGATCAATAACCGTACTTTGATAAATGTAACCAATTTAAGGTATTGGTACTCAGAGCGATACGCAGCTAAAGCGGATTATTTAGAGCCTAGCAAAAATTATTTAGGACGCCATTAGGACGCGGCGACCTATAAATAGAAAATTGGCTACAGCACCATGTCTGTAAATCATTGATTTAATTGGTCGGGACAGCAAGATTCGAACTTGCGACCCCATGCCCCCCAGGCATGTACGCTACCAGGCTGCGCTATGCCCCGAACCGATATCGCAAGCAACTGCAATAAGAAATGCATTATAACGCAAAAGGCAATACCTCTATAATGCATGCTTTAAATATTGGTTTTGAGTTTTAAAACTTAAATATTAGGATTGCAGTGTAGGACGGAGTAAATTTAGAATTTCAAGTAATTCAATTTTAGCAGATGCAAAATCAAAAGATTTATTTGAGGTAGGGACAGCTTGACTTGCATTTGAATGATTAGCAACCTGAGCTAAATCTACTTTAATTTCAGCGCCATCAGGCCCGTCCAATCGATTACGTGCACCACTGATAGTGAAGCCTTGCTCGTAAAGTAGCTCACGAATCCGCCTGATGAGTAATACTTCATGATGCTGATAATAACGACGATTTCCGCGACGTTTTACAGGCTTAAGCTGAGTAAACTCTTGCTCCCAATACCTAAGTACATGTGGCTTAACACCACAAAGCTCACTCACTTCACCAATAGTAAAGTAGCGTTTTGCGGGTATTGATGGAAGCTGTATCTTTACAATTTGCTCATGCATATTGCGATATTCTCAGTTAAGCCATAATTGATACATTATTAAATATTGTTAAATTTCATTCAATTTGGTACTTATTTATTCAAGAAATTATTGATACAAGTACATTAAATTATGAACTTTTAACTTGAGTAATTAGCTTCAACTTTACTTTTTAGTTTTTGGCTGGCATGAAAAGTAACCACTCTACGTGCTGTAATTGGTATTTCTTCACCTGTCTTTGGGTTACGGCCTGGACGTTCAGACTTTTTACGTAACTCAAAATTACCAAAACCAGATAATTTAACACTATCCCCTGCTTCTAAAGAGATACGCACTTCTTCAAAAAATGCTTCAACCATGTCTTTAGCTTCGCGTTTATTTAACCCAACTTGCTCATAGAGTAAATCAGCAAGTTCAGCTTTTGTTAATGTCATATAACGCTCCCATTTCATTTAAAGCTTTAATTAGCTTTTTTTAATGTATAGATATTGTTTTAAAACTATTTTTTAAAATTAAATCGTAACTATTTTTACAAACTAAAATAGCTAAACAATATATACATAGTTTATCATCTAATTTCTTAGTGTTGCATCAAATTTATTTTGTAATAATCTTAGCAGATTAGCAATGGCTTTGTCTGCATCACTATCAGTCAAAGATTTTTGAGTATCTTGCATAAGTACTGATAATGCAAGGCTTTTTTTATTTTCAGTGATACCTTTACCTTGATATAAATCGAACAATGCCACTTCTAAAATTGGTGGAATATTAGCATTTTTAATCGAATCTAATATGGTTTGCACGGCAATATTTTCGTCGACAACAACAGCTAAATCTCGACGTACTGGTAGCAGTTTTGAGACTTCTTGATATGCCGATACTTTGCGGTTTAAAATCGTAATTAAATCTAACTCAAAGAGATAAGTACTTTTTGTTAAATTGTAGTGTTGCTGCCATTTTGGATGTAATTTACCTAACGAACCAATTAGTTTTCCTTCCAAGAAAATAAGTGCAGTTTGTCCTGGATGCAAGGTCGTATGCTCAGATTTTTCGTAACTAAGCTTCATACCAACCAAAGCTTCCACATGTGCTTTTACTTCAAAGAAATCCATATCTGCCGCATCAGCAGCCCATTGCTCTGGCTTAGCGCTACCGTAGGCTAAGCCTGATATACGCGTTTCTTCTACATAAGCGCCTGCATGTTGGTGGTAAACAGCACCAATTTCGAACAAGAAAGCTCGCTCTTGCTTGCGATTAAGATTATAAGTGAGGGTATCGAGCAAACCGCCCCATAAACTGGTGCGCATCACACTTAAATTGCTAGCAATCGGGTTTTTAAGTTTGATTGGCGTAGCATTACCTAATAGATCCCGCTCCCAGGTTTCATCTACAAAGCTATAGTTCACAACCTCTTGATAACCTGCGGCAACTAAAATATCACGTAATCTGCTTTGATGTTTCGTAGCCTCTGGCGCAGGAAGCATATTAAGCATCGCAACAGGCGGCGTTGATGGTATATGGTCATATCCATGTAAGCGTGCAATTTCTTCGATTAAGTCTTCTTCAATTTCTATGTCAAATCGATAACTTGGTGGTGTTACTGTAAATACTGCATCTGTAGAGGTAAACGTAAAGCCTAACTGCGTTAAAAGCTGGGCCACGGTATCTTGCGAAAATGAAATACCTAATACTGATATTAATCGCGCTAACCTTAATTTTACAGGGAAACGACTAGGCAAAGCACCGATAACTTCTGTCACTTCTCCAACTTCACCACCACATATCTGCTTAATTAATGTCGTTGTATACTCAATCGCATTGCGCGTATTTCCAAAATCCACACCGCGCTCAAAGCGATATGATGAGTCTGTACTTAAACCTAATCTGCGTGCTTTACCAGCAATCACAGAGGGCACAAAAAAAGCGCTTTCCAAGAATATATCAGTCGTTAAATCAGTCACTGAAGTCGGCCTGCCACCCATAATCCCTGCAAGCGCAATCGCTCCATTTACATCTGCGATGACTAAGTCATCTGCTTTTAAGGTAATTGCATGATCATTAAGCAAATTTAATGACTCTTCAGCATTCGCATAACGTACCGTAATATCTCCACTTAATTTAGCGGCGTCAAAAGCATGTATAGGCTGTCCAAGCGCCATCAACACATAATTAGTAATATCAACCACGACACTGATGCTACGTAAACCACTACGCTCTAGACGTTTAATCATCCAATCAGGCGTTTTGGCTTGAGCATTAATGCCTGTAATCAAACGGCCACAATATCTTGGGCAAGCAAATTGTTCGCTAACAATCACATTTTTAACCTGCTGTGATTCAGCAACGACGGTTAAAATAGCCTCAAAATTAGTCTTAGCCCCTGTAATCGCCGCCACATCACGTGCAATACCGGTAATACTTAAACAATCACTACGATTCGGTGTAAGTTTGAGTGTAAACAGATGATCGTCTAAATCTAGATACTCACGAATGTTTTGACCTACCACTGCATTACTATCTAGCTCCAATAAACCAGTCGCTTCAGCGCTGATACCAAGTTCTTTAGATGAACACATCATACCAAATGACTCAACACCACGTACTTTAGCCTGTTTGATTGAAGTACCAGGCAACTCTGCACCCACCATGGCACAAGGTGCAATTAAACCGATACGTGCATTCAATGCGCCGCATACTATTTGCAGTGGTTCAGCCAAACCAACGTCTACCTTACAGACTTGCAAACGATCAGCGTCAGGATGTTTTTCAGCAGACAATATTTTTGCCACTACAACTTTTTTAAAAAATGCAGCTACTGGTTGCATCTCTTCTACTTCAAGCCCTGCCATGGTCAAAGCGTGATTCAGTGCCTGACTATCTAAATCAGTGTTAACAAGACTGCGTAACCAATTTTCTGAAAACTGCATAATGCTTTTGTGACCTTAATTATTAATTTATTGCTTTATTTGAATTGACTTAAAAAACGTAAGTCATTATTAAAGAAATGTCGTAAATCGTTTACACCATAACGCAACATGGTTAAGCGTTCTACGCCTAAACCAAAAGCAAAACCACGATATTTTTCACTGTCTAAATTTACATGCCTAAATACTTCAGGATGCACCATTCCGCAACCGCCGATTTCTAACCAACCACCGTTCCAGCTCATATCCATCTCAGCTGAAGGTTCGGTAAAGGGGAAAAATGAAGGACGAAAACGCACTGTTAAATCATCACGTTCAAAGAATTTTTGTAAAAAGTCCTGCACTACACCTTTTAAATTGGCAAAACTAATATCTTCATCTACCCACAAACCTTCTACTTGATGAAACATTGGAGAATGCGTCGCATCAGAGTCAACGCGGTAGACACGACCCGGTGCTATTATTTTAAATGGGGGCGTTTTATTGGTTTTTAAAGCATTCTCCATGTAGCGAATTTGTACAGGTGAAGTATGCGTTCTCAAAACATTCACTTCATCAATATAAAACGTGTCATGCATCGCACGAGCCGGATGGTCTTCAGGAATATTAAGTGCTGTGAAATTATAGAAATCGGTTTCAATTTCAGGGCCAGTAGCCACTTCAAAACCAATCGAATGGAATAACTGTTCAATACGTTGTAATGTCAATGTGACTGGATGCAAGCCACCTTGGGATTGTGCAAGCGCAGGCAAGGTCACATCTATAGACTCTTGTGATAATTGTTTAGCTTGCTCGGCATTGAGTAAAGCTTCCCGTCGTGCAGTTAATGCTGCCTCCACACCTTGTTTAACAACATTAATCGCAGCACCAGCGGCTGGCCGCTCTTCATTGCTTAATTTACCTAAACTCTTTAATGCATCTGTCAGCAGGCCAGTTTTACCTAGATATTTGGCTTTTGCATTTTCCAAATCATTCATGGAGTTACTGTTAGCAAAGTCTGTTTGTGCTTCTGAAATTAAATGCGTTAAGTCTGCCATGTGATTTGTTATCTTTAATCTTTTTAATTAACTTTAGAAATTGACTTTAGACATTATTTCTAAAGTTATTTTTTATAATGTGTTGATTCTACTGAATAAATTTCAAGTTGGAATTTTACAGCAAAAAAAAGAGGCCGAAGCCTCTATTTTTACTTATTTAACAAAATTTGAGTTTAATAATTAAACTGCTAAAGCTTTTTTTGCCATTTCAACGAATTGTGCAAATGCCACTTTATCAAACACTGCTAAATCAGCTAATACTTTACGATCAACTTCAATAGTTGCTTTTTTCAAGCCATTCATGAAGCGACTATACGTCAAACCACATTCACGTGCACCAGCATTGATACGTGCGATCCATAATGTACGGAATTGACGTTTTTTCTGACGACGGTCACGGTAAGCATATTGACCAGCTTTCATTACCGCTTGCTTAGCAACGCGGTAAACGTTTTTACGACGACCGCGGTAACCCTTAGCGGCTTTTAATACTTTCTTGTGTCTAGCGCGAGCAATGACACCACGTTTTACTCTAGGCATATCGGTCTCCTTATCGTGTTGGCATCATTGCGCGAACGCGTTTGACGTCAGTTGGTGAGATGATCGCCGTGCCACGTAGTTTACGCTTTTGCTTGGTGGTCTTTTTTGTGAGGATATGGCGTAAGTGTGAATGTGTACGTTTCACTTTACCGTTGCCCAAGAACTTGAAGCGCTTTTTAGCACCACTCTTGGTTTTCATTTTTGGCATTTTGTTCTCCTTGAACTTAAATTATGAGTGCTTAGGCATGCCGTTAAGCCGTATCACTCGGAATTTCACTACATATTACAACTAACTACTTAATTTTCTTATGCGGACCAAGCACCATCACCATCTGACGACCTTCCATTTTTGGAAATTGCTCTACCATTGCCACTTCTTTTGTATCTGCTTCTACCCGTCTAAGTAACGCTAAACCAAACTCTTGGTGTGTAATCTCACGTCCTCTAAAACGTAGCGTGATTTTCGCTTTATCACCATCTTCAATAAAACGGATGATATTACGTACTTTAATGTTGTAATCGCCATCATCAGTACCTGGGCGAAATTTAATCTCTTTTACAACTACTTGCTTTTGCTTCAACTTAACTTCGTGCTGCTTTTTACTTTCGGCGTATTTAAACTTGCCGTAATCCAACAATCTGCACACTGGAGGGACAGCATTAGGCGCAATTTCCACAAGATCAATATCAGCCTCTTCTGCTTTCGCAAATGCCTCCGTTAGCAACATAATGCCTAAAGGTTCACCTTCTATCCCCACCAAACGAACTTGCGACCCTGTAATGTCGCCATTAATTCGTGTATCTTTATCATGTGCTATATCAAATTCTCCAAATAGTTAAGCCGCGCATTTTCAGAAATAAGTTTGAAGTTAGCTGCTTTAGCCAACTTTTAACATGTTAAACCTTAGTTTCAACTTCTGATTTTAAGCGCTCAATAAGCGCTGCAATCGGCATAGAGCCTAGGTCTTCACCTTTTCTGGTACGCACGGCCACATTTCCCGCTTGCATTTCGCGCTCACCTGCAACTAGCAAATAAGGCATCTTCTGCATGCTATGTTCTCGTATTTTATAGGTAATCTTCTCATTTCTCAAGTCAAATTCGCTCCTGATGCCATTTCTCTTCAATATTTCAACCACTTGGCATACGTAATCCGCCTGACCTTCTGAAATGTTCAGCACCATCACTTGCACAGGCGCGAGCCATAACGGCATTGCGCCTGCATAATTCTCAATCAATATCCCGATAAAACGTTCCATAGAACCAACGATTGCACGGTGCAACATAATGGGACGTTTACGGCTATTATCTTCAGTCACATATTCTGCGCCTAAACGCTCTGGAAGATTAGGATCTAACTGTATCGTACCGCATTGCCATAAACGACCTAGGCTATCTTTTAGCGTGAATTCAATTTTAGGGCCGTAAAATGCACCCTCACCTAGCTGGTATTCAAACTCAAGGTTATTTAATTTCAATGCATTAGCCAATGAAGTTTCGGCATTATCCCAATCTTCATCAGTACCAATACGTTTTTCAGGGCGAGTAGACAACTTAACTAGTACATCGTTAAAACCAAAGTCGCCGTAAGCTTTGTAAAGCATTTTAATAAAGTCAGCGACTTCTGCTTCAACCTGCTCTTCAGTACAGAATATATGCGCATCATCTTGGGTAAAACCGCGTACACGCATCAAACCATGTAGTGAACCTGAAGGCTCATTACGGTGACATGAACCAAACTCAGCCAATCTCAAAGGAAGGTCGCGATAACTATGCAAACTACTATTAAAAATCTGTACATGGCCAGGGCAATTCATTGGCTTAACCGCATAGTCACGATTTTCTGAGGACGTAACAAACATAGCTTCACGGTAGTTTTGCCAATGGCCAGATTTCTCCCATAAGGTTCTATCCATAATGGTTGGCGTGCGCACTTCTTGATAATTATAATCACGAAACATTTTGCGCATGTACTGCTCAACTTCTTGCCAAATACTCCAACCACGCGGGTGCCAGAACACCATACCAGGTGCATCATCTTGCATGTGAAAGTAATCAAGCTGTTTACCCAGTTTGCGATGGTCGCGCTTCTCAGCTTCCTCAAGTTGAAACAAGTAGGCTTCAAGCTCTTCATTATTCCGCCAAGCAGTACCATATACGCGTTGTAGCATCTCGTTATTGCTATCGCCACGCCAGTAAGCACCCGCCAACTTCATGAGTTTGAATGCCTTTAATTTACCAGTGTTTGGCACGTGTGGTCCACGACATAAGTCAGTGAAATTACCTTCTGTATAGAGCGAAACATCTTCACCCGCCGGAATGCTCGCAATAATCTCCGCTTTGTAATGCTCACCTATCGATTTGAAATAATCGACCGCTTTGTCACGCGGTAATACTTTATGCGTCACTTGCTCATCTTTTTTAGCAAGCTCGCCCATTTTCTTTTCTATGGCAATTAAATCTTCTGGTGTGAATGGGCGTTTGTATGAAAAATCATAGAAAAAGCCATTTTCAATCACAGGGCCAATCGTCACTTGCGCCTCTGGAAACAACTCTTTTACGGCATAAGCCAATAGATGAGCTGTTGAATGACGAATGACATCTAAACCTTCTGGATTTTTATCAGTGATAATCGCGAGTTCAGCATTTTTACTAATGAGAAATGAGGTATCTACTAAAACACCATCTAGTTTACCTGCAAGCGCGGCTTTAGCTAAGCCTGCACCTATATTCATCGCAACTTCTGCTACTGTTACAGGAGCATCAAAGCTGCGTTCAGAGCCATCGGGTAAGCGAATTACTGGCATTTTAGTTATCCATCAATTTAATTAGGCGTTTTAAACAATAAAAGCCGTTAACTTAACGGCTTTGACTTTAATATTCTTT
>JAYTHN010000463.1:0-2453 GCA_043732505.1 Methylotenera sp. | reverse complement strand
TACCGTGTACTGTTAACACCTGAATTGCGTCTGTACTTTGAACGGTGCTTAATACATTACCTGCGTAAATTGAGCGTACATAAGTTTGATTTTCTTGAATTTCTAGTGCATCAGAAATCATGGCTACATCTAGTTTCGCAGCCACGCGCGGTAAAACATTTTTACTGAAAGATGAGTGCGCAGCTAATATCACTTGATACTCACCGCTGATTGTCAATATTAAGTTTGTAATATCTTCAGCAATTGGATGCGCTAAGTGTGCTGCATCAGCATGAATAACACGTGCAACGCCAGATATTGTTGCAGCTCTTTGCGCAATATCATTCGTACTAAATCCAGTTATCAGAACATCTACGGGCACATTCCAAAATTGAGCGGCAGTAATAGCATGGTAAACAGAAGCGCTTAATTCTTTACCATCATGCTCAGCTAAAATGAGCGTTTTTAATTGATTCATTGTTATTTCCTTGCCTTATAACTTTTGAGGTTTATAACTTTAAGTTATCATGTGCGCGTAATTTAGAAAGTAACTCAGTTACGCTGTTGACCTTAATGCCAGGTTTTCTAGTTGGCGGTTCACTTACTTTTAATTGTTTTAACTTTGCGTTGATGTCAGTGTTTAAATCAGCCACATTGATGGTCTCAATGATTTTTTTTCTGGCCATCATTAAATTAGGCAGTTTTACAAAACGTGGATCATTTAAGCGTAAATCTGCAGTGACCACAGCTGGCAATGTTAAGGCAACCACTTCTGTACCACTTTCTGTCTCACGAGTGACATGAAGCGTATCGTTTTCCAAAGTGATGTTAGAGGCAAAAGTAGCTTGCGGGTAATCTAATAATGCTGCGAGCATTTGTCCAGCTTGCCCTGCGTCATCATCAATTGCTTGTTTGCCTAGTAAAATAAGGCCCGGTTGTTCGCGTAAAACAATCACTTTTAATATTTTAGCTACACCCAAAGGTTGCATCGTCGTAGCGCTTTCTATTAAGATAGCCTTATCTACACCCATAGCAAGTGCATGGCGCAATACATCTTGATTTGCAGCAGTGCCAATTGAAACAGCAATCACTTCCGTAAAGTTGCCTTGCTCTTTCAGACGCAATGCCTCTTCAATGGCATTTTCATCAAATGGGTTCACACTCATTTTTATACCATCAATGTCCACATCTGATCCATCTCCTTTCACGCGGACTTTGATGTTGTAATCAACCACTCGTTTTACTGCGACTAATATTTTCATCGTGCTTTTATTTAAACCTATCTGTAATAATTAAATAGCATTTTAACTTATTTCTAATAATTGAATAATATTTTACAGTTAAGCCTAATATTTGTTAAATGGGTAATAAAGATAATATATATCTGTTAAATAGATAATAAAAGTGTGTAAAATGATTCAATTATGAAATTTAGTTTAAGACAATTAGAAATTTTCGTTGCAATCAGCCGCACTGAAAGTGTATCTCGTGCGTCAGAAGAATTGTCGCTCTCCCAATCAGCTACCAGTTCATCGCTAGGCGAATTCGAACGTCAGTTTGATTTACAGCTTTTTGACCGCATAGGAAAATCACTTCGCATCAATGAAACAGGCCGTATGTTACTACCAAGAGCAGTAGAATTGCTTGACAGAGCGAAAGAAATTGAAAGTTCGCTGCAAGGAAACACTGGTTTTAGTCGTATGAAAATAGGCGCAACTATGACGGTAGGCAATTACCTGGCCACCATACTTGTAGCGCGTTTCTTGCAGGAGCATCCTGAGAGCCGCATTCAACTGCAAGTGCAAAATACAAGCACTATCGTGCAGCAAATAGCGAACCATGAATTTGATTTAGGTTTGATTGAAGGTGATTGTCATCATCCTGATATTGAAGTTCAGCCATGGATAGCTGATCAATTGGTAGTTTTTTGCTCACCAAACCATCCACTTGCTAAACAAAAAAGAATTACAATTGATCAACTTTTACTTGAGCCATGGATACTTCGAGAAAAGGGCTCTGGTACACGTGAGACTTTTGATCGAGCGTTTCATAACCATCATGCAGAACTCAATATTCGACTTGAGCTCGAACATACCGAGGCGATTAAACGTGCGGTAGAATCTGGGCTAGGCATAGGTTGTATCTCTCGATTGGCATTAAGAGATGCGTTTCGGCGAGGTAGCCTTGTACCACTTGCAACAGCTAATTTGGATTTAAGTCGCTACTTTTATTTTTTGTGGCACAAACAAAAATACCAAACTAATGGAATGCGAGAATTTTTAACATTGTGTAAAAATTTGACTGCTGGTGTAGAGCGTAGCGATTTAGTCAATTTACCCGATATCGCATAAAGATAAGGTTTAGCCTATTTTTGATGTTCAGAAGATTGTAAGAGATGATTTAAGTATGGAGACTGATGTAATGCAGGATGTGATAGAGCGTGACGTAATGACCTACGATATTTTAATCGTCGG
>JAYTHN010000462.1:0-8302 GCA_043732505.1 Methylotenera sp. | reverse complement strand
AAAGGCGGTTATTACAATGCACCTTGATTATAAAAAGCTTAGTAGCAATTACTGCTATCCCAGAGCCAGAATTAAGGGGCATTTTGGCTAAAAATGCTAGGATAATTCCTATGCCTACAGGTATAGCGGTTGTAACTGTGCCAGCCAAAATGCTTGAACAACGCCCTGACGTATTGAGTGCTGAACGTAATGTTGCAGCAGCAAGTTTTGAAATAAACTATGCTGTTGCACAGAGATACCCTCGACTAAGTCTAGCTGGCAGCATTGGTTTAACTTATGACACCTCTGCTCGAAATTTAGTTTTCAACCGCCGCGGTACTGCATTAGATGGTTTGACATGGTCAATAGGGCCTTTAGCCGTTTCATTGCCACTATTTGATGCCGGTGTGCGAGAAGCCAATATTGATGCGGCAAAAGCACGATATGAAGCTGCAAAAAGTGTCTATGAAAGTGTCGTTCGTAATGCTGTTCGTGAGGTAGAAGAGGCATTGGCGACGCTAAACAGCACGACATTACGTGAGATTGATGTCAGAAAAGCTGCTAATCGATTTGAAATAAGCTATAAAGCTTCCGAAGCGCGATACCAGGCGAGCTTAGCCAATTTATTTGAGCTAGAAGAGGCGCGTCGGGAAAGTTTGCAAGCAGATACCAATGTATTTGCCTTACAAAATGAACGAGTGCTCGCTTGGATTTCACTTTATCACGCGATGGGCGGTGGATGGGTCGTTGCACAAAATACATTGCCTCAAGATACGCCTGTACTTATTTTAGATCGCGAGCTTAAACTTTAGCTAAACAGCTTCAACGAGTGGTACAAGCTAACCGTGTTGTGATGGGTTCTGCTTAATCGCTAGTCAAGATGAAAAGTGAAATACAGCATTAGATTTTTATGAAGTAAAAATTTAGAGCTATTTATCAGCAATATTGGCATTTTATAAAATAAATTTACAATAAATTTTTGATTTAAATATGTAATTTAGAATTTAAATATCAATTAAGTGCGACATGACGTATAAGATTAAATATGAAATTTACTACCCCATTATCTACTAAATCGTTGCTTCTCAGTAATAGAGCCAAGTTGCTCATCACACTTTTATTGATACCTGTTTTTTGTGTTGCTGAGCAAGAAAACTCTAACCCTTTGCCAGCGCTCACCGTAACCCTTACAAAAGTACAACGTGCAGAGTTTTCTACTAAACTTTCTGCTAACGGTAATATTGCGGCTTGGCAGGAAGCAATTATCGGCAGTGAACTGAATGGCTTACGCTTGAGCAATGTATTGGTTAATGTCGGAGATGTTGTCAAAAAGGGACAGCTATTAGCTGATTTTTCAGCAGAAACAATTGAAGCAGAGTTAGCTCAGGCAAAAGGCAGTTTAGCTGAAGCAGAGGCGCAAGCCAAAGAAGCTGAGAACAATGCGACACGCTCTCGTACTTTACTAGATACTGGTGCGTTATCTAACCAACAGTTAGATCAATACACTAGTTTGGCTGAAACCGCTAAAGCGCGAGTAGAAGTAAATAAAGCGGCAGTCAATACACAACAAATACGCCTTAGAAATACTAAAATCTATGCACCCGATAGTGGTGTAATTTCAGCACGCAATGCGACTGTAGGCTCAATTATTAGTAGTGGTAATGAGCTCTTTAGATTAATTCGTCAATCTAGATTAGAGTGGCGAGCAGAAGTGGTTTCAGCAGATTTGCCTAAAATTAAAACCGGAATGTCAGTAAAAGTGACTGCGGCAGATGGTTCTAGCTTTAACGGAAAAGTGCGCAAAGTATCACCAACGGTAGATATACAAACGCGTAATACGTTGGTCTATGTTGATTTACCTACGAGTAGCACTGCAAAAGCGGGAATGTTTGCAAAAGGTGAATTTTTGTTAGGTCAATCTGATGCGTTATCTGTACCACAGCAAGCGCTGGTCATGCGTGATGGTTTCACTTACGTGTTTGTTGTGAAAAATAATCACGTAAAGCAAATTAAAGTACAAACCGGTCAGCGTGTTGGGGATTCAGTACAAATTATAAGTGGCTTGATGCTTGATCAAATGTTGGTGGCTAAAGGCGGTGCATTTTTGTCAGATAATGATTTAGTCAAAGTGATTTCAAAACCTGTGGTAGTTAAATAAGCAGTTACATAAAACAGTAGCTAAATAAATACATATGACTTCAAATAATTAAATGCTGGATTAGACTTTATAAATAGTATGAATATTTCTGCTTGGTGCATTAAAAATCCTATACCAGCCATCATGTTATTTGTGATGCTCACATTTGCTGGATTGGTGAGTTACCAAACCATGAAAGTGCAAAATTTCCCTGATCTTGATTTGCCTACCGTCAATGTAACCGCTACTTTACCAGGTGCGTCGCCTAGTCAATTAGAAACCGAAGTCGCACGCAAAATTGAAAATAGTATCGCTACCTTACAAGGCTTAAAGCACATTTATACCAAAGTGCAAGATGGCGTAGTGACTATCACGGTTGAGTTTCGGTTAGAAAAACCAGTACAAGAAGCCGTAGATGATGTGCGCTCAGCAGTTTCACAAGTACGCGCAGATTTACCTACAGACCTGCGCGACCCTGAAATCAGTAAACTTAACGTAGCCAGTACGCCTATTTTATCCTATACCATTAGCGCGCCTAACATGGATGATGAGGCACTTTCATGGTTTATAGATAATGATCTCACCAAAAAATTACTGAATGTAAAAGGTGTGGGTTTTGTCTCGCGCGTTGGTGGTGTTAATCGTCAAATTAAAGTGGAGTTAGACCCCGCAAAACTCCAAGCACTTAATGCAACCGCAGCGGATATCTCGCATCAACTAAAATTAAGTCAGATGGAGGCTGCAGGTGGTCGTACCAAATTGGGTGGTAGTGAGCAGCCAGTGCGTACTGTGGCCACTGTGAGCTCGGCAGAGGCCTTTAGTGATATTGAATTAGCGATGTCAGATGGGCGAAAAATTAAGCTTAATCAAGTGGCTAAAGTGACTGATAGTTTTGCGGAACCGAGATCGGCCGCTTTATTAGACGGAAAACCAGTCGTAGGTTTTGAAATTTCTCGCAGTAAGGGAGCAAGTGAGGTAGAGGTTGGGGCAGGCGTACAAAAGGCTTTTACTGAGCTTAAACTTAAATATCCAGACATCGTACTCACTGAAGCATTTAATTTTGTACAGCCGGTAAAGGATGAATATCAAGCTTCACTGACTATGCTCATTGAAGGTGGCATGCTGGCTGTGTTAGTGGTGTTTCTATTTTTACGAAATTTTCGGGCTACTTTTATTTGTGCCGTGGCTTTACCACTATCGGTGATTCCAGCCTTTATTGGTATGGCAAGCTTAGGCTTTAGTATTAATGTGGTCACATTATTAGCGCTTTCATTGGTAATTGGTATTTTGGTCGATGATGCGATTGTAGAAGTGGAAAATATAGTCCGTCATCTGCGTATGGGCAAAACGCCTTACCAAGCGGCTATGGAAGCCGCTGATGAAATTGGTTTAGCTGTAGTGGCTACTACTTTTACCTTAATTGCCGTATTTTTACCCACGGCGTTCATGAGTGGTATACCGGGTAAATTTTTCAAACAGTTCGGTTGGACGGCTTCTTTTGCGATTTTTGCTTCACTGGTGGTAGCACGCGTATTAACGCCAATGATGTCCGCTTATTTACTTAAACCTAACCAAACTCAAGCTGTAGACGGGCCAATCATGCACAATTATTTACGTTTAAGTAAATGGTGTTTGCATAATAGGTTGATCACCGTAATTGCTGCAATTTTATTTTTAGTGGGCTCAATTATGCTCATTCCTTTATTGCCTAAAGGCTTTATTCCAGCGGATGATAGCTCACAAACACAAGTGTATCTAGAGCTGGCACCAGGTGCAACGCTTGCACAAACTAAACAATCTGCGGAAGAAGCACGCCAACTATTGAAAAATATTCCGCATGTAAAAACTATTTATACCGCGATAGGTGGAGGTAATGCAGGTAGTGATGCATTTGTAAGTTCAGGGGCAGCAGAAACCAGATTAGCAACATTAACGATCTTATTAGACGAGCGTAGTGCAAGACCACGTAAACAGTTGATTGAAAATGATATTCGAGAAGCACTGATTAATTTGGATGGAGTGCGGAGTAAAGTTGGCTTAGGCGGTTCGGGTGAAAAGTATGTTTTAATGCTAATCGGAGATGATTCAGTCGCCTTACAACAGGCTTCAGACGCCGTCAGTCAGGATCTACGAAGTATTCCAGGTATTGGTAATATCGCCTCTACTGCGAGTTTGATTCGCCCAGAAATGATTGTACGACCAGATTTTAGTAAAGCGGCAGACTTAGGAGTGACCAGTAGCGCCATTAGTGAAACCTTAAGGATAGCTACCAATGGAGATTATGACTTTGCGCTAGCCAAACTGAACTTAAGTCAGCGTCAAGTACCTGTAGTGGTGCAACTTTCAGACGATGCACGCTTAGATCAAAGCATCTTGGAGCGATTGAGTGTCCCTGGTAGCAAAGGGCCAGTGATGCTAGCACAAGTGGCAAGTTTAAATTTAGAGGGTGGTCCAGCAGTGATAGACCGATATGACCGCTCGCGTAATGTACAAATCGAAGTAGAGCTATCAAAATTAACGTTAGGTGAAGTGACCGATGCAGTAAAAAAACTACCTAGTATTCAGCAATTACCAGCACGAGTTAAACAAATTGAAATCGGTGATGCTGAAGTAATGACAGAACTTTTTGGCAGCTTCGCTTTAGCCATGCTGACAGGAGTGCTATGTATTTATATTGTTTTAGTCTTATTATTCAAAGATTTTTTACATCCATTTACTATTCTTGTCGCGTTACCATTATCACTTGGTGGCGCTTTTGTGGCATTGCTAGTGATGCATAAAAGCTTTTCTATGCCATCTCTCATTGGATTGGTGATGCTAATGGGTATTGCTACCAAAAACTCAATTTTGTTGGCGGAGTATGCAATTCTTGCACAGCGTGAACACGGTCTAAGTCGTTTTGATGCCCTGATAGATGCTTGCCATAAGCGTGCTCGGCCTATTGTGATGACCACTATTGCAATGGGTGCTGGTATGCTACCTATTGCTGCAGGTTGGAGTGCGGGTGATACTTCATTTCGCTCACCAATGGCCGTAGCTGTAATCGGTGGTTTGATTACCTCTACTTTTTTAAGCTTATTGATAGTCCCGTCAGTATTTAGTTATGTAGACGATTTTAAAATGCTATTCAAAAAGAAGCGCTCTTAAAATATATCTTAAGTCACAGTTTCTGCATACCTGCTAAAACATACTAATACTTGTAAGCCATGATCTTTATTTTCATCTAAAATAGTGATGTTAGCACCATGCAAGTTAGCGATTTCTTTAACAATTGCTAATCCTAGACCACTACCTTCTTGCCCAGAGCCCATGACTCGATGGAATCGATCAAATATTTTATTTCGCTCTTCTGGGCTAACACCAGGGCCATTATCTGTGACTTTTAATTCAATAGTGCTTTTTTCTACAATGATTGCTACTGTGACTTTTCCACCATCTTGGGTGTAGAGGATTGCATTATCAAGCAAGTTATATAGTAAAGCTTTAATGCGTTCAGCATTACCTGTCATTAATGCGGGCACTTCACTAGATTCAAATCCTAAATCTATGTTTTTTTGAATGGCAGTCGGTGCCATTTCAGAAGCGACTTCTTTAGCAATTAAATTTAAATCAATAGTAGACATTTTGATCATTGAAATTGCTTCAGGTTGGCTTTTTGACAATACTAGTAATTGATTAACTGTATGTAACAAACGATCTAAACTCTGATGCACTTTTGGTAGTGTAGATTTTAATATTTGTGGATTTCTGCCAAACTCTGCTATCTCAAGTTGCGCTTGTGCACCAGCAAGTGGGGTTCTTAACTGATGTGCAGCGTCAGCTATGAAGCGATTTTGTACTGAAATTAAATTTTGTAACTGCTTCATTAAATTATTGACTGAGTTGGCAACTAGAAAAACCTCTTCTGGAATGTTAGGTAAATCAATCGGACTCAAATTTTGTTCAGATCTTTTTGAAACTGCATCTTTTAAATCATTTAGAGGAGCTAAACCTTTTTTAACGCTAATTGAGATAATTAAAAAAGAAACAAATACTAATATCAGCTGTGGCACAACAATCCCAAATAAAATCTCGTTGGCAAGAGCGCTTCGCCGATTGAGTGTTACAGCCACTTGAATATATATATTTTGTATGTTTGATTGATTGTCTATGGTAAGAATTGAACGTACAACTCTAAATTTTTCATGATTGATTTCAATGAAAAAGAACTGTGGTTTTGAGTTTTTTGTTGATATTACGTTTTTAGAGTTGTCTGTGAGCGATTTGTTACCGCTCAACAAGACACCACTCTCATTGGTAACACTGTATAACACTTTGTCTACATTATCATTGAGCAAAATTCTGCTGTCATTCTCAAGTATTTCAAAATTCTTAGCACCAACACCAGATATTCTTAAGTAATGGGATATGTCATCTACAGAGCCAAATAGGTCTGCATCCAGCTCTTTTTCTAAAGCATTGACTGCAAGTCCATGAAGGATTGTACTATCGACTAAAATCAATAAAAGCATTAATGGCATGAACCAGCTTAATATTTTTTTTCTTAAAGAGGCTTGATTACGATGCATGGTATTACCTTGTAAACTGTTCATTATTATGTTTAAGGTTCTTGTTTATCAAGCATATAGCCCAAGCCTCTAACTGTACGAATTTCTAAACCTACGGTGAGTAGTTTTTTTCTTAGTCTATGCATGTAAACTTCAATCGCATTAATCCCTAAACTGTCATCCCAATCACTTATATTTTCAAGTAAACTTTCCTTACTGACGAGTTTACCTACACGTAATAATAGCGTTTCTAGCAGACCCAATTCTCTCGGAGAAAGTGCGAAGGGCTGGTTTTGGTAGGTAACTAGACGATCCTTAATGTGTAATGTCAATGGTGGATATTCAATCACTGTTGCTAAAACTGCATGATGCCTACGCATTTTCGCACGCACTCTAGCTGCCAATTCTGCGAGCTTGATTGGTTTAATTAAGTAATCATCTGCACCAAAATCAAGGCCCGTAATACGATCTTCCAAACTATCACGTGCAGTTAAAATTATCACGCTTGTTCGTTGCTTTCTAGCACGTAGCCTTTTGAGCACCACTAAGCCATTCATATTTGGTAAGCCTAAATCAAGTATGACCACTTCATACACATCATCATGCAACGCTAAGTCAGCTTGTTTCCCGTCTTTGGCCCAATCGACAGCATACCCATTGTTTCGTAAATAAATACTTGTTGCATCGCCAAGTATTTCATCATCCTCAATTAATAAGATACGCATAAATTTTAATTAAATTACCTTAATTACTGTAAGTAAATCGTAAGTGATATTTACACATAATTACTTACATTTAAATTACATGCATTTTAATGCTAAAAATGAAAATTAAACATCATGAAAAATACTAAGCTTTACTTTTTTGCCCACAGTTACTGGGATGCAGTGCCAGTGTTATGGGGATTGATACATTTTACTTACCTATTGTTAATGCTAACTGCATTTAATTATTTGCCATGGTGGGCTAATGCGATAACTGGTAGTTTTTATGCATTCAGCATCTCATGGAATATAAATAGTGTATCGCATAACTTTATTCATAACGCCTACTTTAAAGCGAACAGCTTAAATCATTGTTTTAGTTTTTTAGAGTCAGTTACTTTAGGTTTTTCTCAAAGAATGTACGAGCATGTGCATCGACAACATCATATTGGCAATAACGATCGTATTGGCGATGATGGTAAGACCATAGATTGGATTTCCTTTTACCAACATGGCGTAAATGGTAATCCAGAATCTGCACTTAAGTATGCATTACTGAGCTTTTTTCGAGATGACCCCAAGCGTATCACGCAAGGAATCAGACGGCTGAACCCATTGCTTGCAAAATTTGCCATATTTGAACTGACATTTGTATTTGTAATGATAGGCATTTTATTTTTGACCAACTGGAAATTAGGTCTGTTTTTTGTTGGATTTCATTATCTAGGTCACTCATTAACCGCGATGAATGGCTATTACGAACATTTTGGTGCTAATCCTGATAAACCTATAGCTTGGGGTGTGAGTTGTTACAACACCATATTTAACTGGCTGTGGCTGAATAATGGCTACCATGCTGAACATCATTTTCGCCCTAAACATCATTGGACTAGGATGGGAGAATTACACTTACAAATTGCAGATAAACAACAAGC
>JAYTHN010000461.1:0-2456 GCA_043732505.1 Methylotenera sp. | reverse complement strand
CAGCTCAAGGCCAGCCAAGTAGAAATGTTTGCCAAGACCTTAAAAGCCAAACTGCTTGCCAAAGACTCAGCACTCGCAAAAAGTTACTTAAATCTATTGGTCGATGAAATTATAGTCAGGGATGGTGCCGCCACCATGCGAGGCAGCTATAGGGCATTAGCGAATGCAGTTGCCATGGACAAAATAAAAGTGGGTCACCTGAAACAAGTGCCCACTTCTATATCCGATTGGTGTGCCCGGAGCGATTCGAACGCCCGACTCTTTGGTTCGTAGCCTAATTGTCTGACTTTAATGTTAATATACTAATATAAATAAATCAATATAAACAATATACTGAGCGTACAATTATTTTAACGTAGGTATATGAAATTAGTTGATTCTATACTTTTTGTGTAACCCTGGCGAAATCACGGATGTTTTCGAAAAGTCAAATATGGAATCATTTAATTTCACCAATTCTAAGATTCGTAGCCTTCCATTACCAGTTGAAGGACGCTTTCCATACTCAAATGATGGTATGAATGGCTTACAACTTCGTGTAAGTTCAACCGGCAATAAAAGCTTTTCAGTCTTCTGGCGAGTGACAGTTATCGAACCTCTTCGGGCAACCATTGGTGAGTTTGGTGCACCATGGAATGTTGAAGATGCAAGAGTTAAAGCAAAACAGATACTAAGTGAGTTGGCCAACTCCACTAATCCTCTTGAAGCTAAACGTAAACTCAAAGAAGAGCTAACAGTCGCACAACTATTTGATTTATACGAAGCAGATCGCAAAAAAGCCGGTAAGCGTAGCGTGGCAGATATGCGCTCACAATACGAACGATATGTTGGCAAAATGCCAGATGTACCTGCAAAAAAACATGGTCGTAAACGTGAAAAAGCAGAAGGTGGAGTTGATTGGTCTAAACGAAAGATTTCAGAAATCACTCCTGACGCTATAGAGTCCTTGCACAGTAGCATTGTAAAAATAGGGAAGAGCACTACAACCAATAGAGTACATGAGCTTATCCGTGCAATGTTTGGCTATGGAGTCAGCGAGCGATTAATTAAAGAAAATCCTGCTGAATACGTAACACCTGCACCAGAAGTTGAACGAGTCCGTGCTCTTGAAGATAATGAATTAAACGTGTTTATCGCTGCGTAAGACCATGAAAACCAACCATGGAAAGATTACTTTACCCTTTTGCTCTACATCGGATACAGAAATAATGCCGTTGCATCAATGCAATGGAAAGACTTAGATTTAGAAGCGGGGATATGGAGAGTGCGCGGTGAAAAAGCTAAGAATGGTGAACCGATTATTTTCCCTGTCGTCTGGGTGGCACTAGATGTCCTTCTAAATAGACAGCTAGAGAGTAATGCAGAAAGCCCTTTGGTCTTTGCTGGTGATGGTATAAAAAGTCACATTACTAGTCCAGAAAAAGCATGGAAGCGAATTCTGCAACGTTCTGGCATCACGGATTTTAGACCTCATGATTTACGTCATACTCTTGCTAGTTGGATGATAAACAACGGTGTAGATAGTTTGCCGGCAATTGGTCGTGTACTTGGACATAAAGACCCTAGATCAACTATGCGGTATGCTCATCTCATAACTAGGACTGCTAAGAGTCCGGTAACAAAAGCGCATGACGCAATGAGGTCTGTAATAGATAATGCGAAGATTAAAACACTTCTTCGTAGGTAATATAAATACCATAAGCATGGGAAGCGGTTGTTACATAAGATATTAAATCTATCTCATTTATGATTTACCAACTTAAATCGTGTAACTAAACTATGCTTAATTTTCTTATTTCCACCATTGCATTTTCTGTAGCTGCGTTCATATTAAACCGCATATTAAAAACTCATCCAGAAAGTCCTCGATCTATTACATTTACTATAATCGTGGTTGCAACTATTGTTTCGATAGTTGCTGGCTGGGCAGTAGATCAATTTGACGGTGAAGCTGAACTACATAAGAATGATCCATCCATGATGGAAGTTGTTAAAAGTGGTGATTCTCTAAAAATAGTAAAGATGATACTTGGTCTTTGATTAACGTTATTAATTAGTAGAGTTAACAATTGAAGCGCTCCTCCGAACATCATCATGTTTATGTCATAGAGTTATCAAAAGAAGTACTTCTAGAAGGTAAGTTTAAGAAATGCAATCCTTATTACATTTCAGGTAGACTGTGTTTGTATGTTGGGATGACTGGCTTAGACCCAGATATCCGTTTTGATAAACATAAAGCAGGCATTCAATCTAACAGATATGTTAAGCAATATGGGCTATGGCTACTGCCTGACTTGTATGAGGGATTTAATCCGATGTCATACGATGCAGCTTGTGTGATGGAGGTTGAAATAGGGATTGATCTACAAAGTGCAGGCTTTGGTGTATGGCAAGCTTAATAAGCATTATTGATATTACTTAAAAATTACCCTTTTTAGTTTTGAAAACAAGAAATA
>JAYTHN010000460.1:0-2459 GCA_043732505.1 Methylotenera sp. | reverse complement strand
ACAAACTCAACAAAGCGTTAAGCTAGCTTATTATTAATCGCAGTAATAAATGGGCCAAGCTTAGGCGGGTTTGGTTCGATATCCACACGAATATTATGCTTACTCAGCGCCACAGTGCATACTGGGCCAATCGAGGCAATTAAGCTTTTATTTAATCCTTTTTGCAGGGCTTCTTTGCGATTTAGCTGCTCTGCCACCGTAAACAGGTTGTAAACTTGAGAAGCGCTAGTAAAACATACCACATCAATCGTATCTGCGTCTAACGCAACCATCATATCTATCATAGGCTGAACGTTCTCTGGCAAACTCCAGCGATAAGTCGCGACCTCTGTCACCTTTGCACCTCTTTGTGCTAGCGCTGTTTGCAATTCAAAATTGGTATCACCATAACGTTGCACAACTACGTGTTTATTGGCAATAGAGGATTTATCAAGTTCGGATAATACTTCTGCAGTGGTGTAAGGTTGAGCCGCTGTAAAGTCGATACGCACCTTGCGTGAACGCAACACTGCGGTGGGTTTAGGGCCGCGAACGACGACGACACTAGAGGCCAGTATGTGCAGTAACTTCTCAGTGATATTGAGCGTGTCTGTGGTTGCAAATAAAGCTTTAACCCCCACGCCAGTTTGAAAAATAAAGATATCAGGCAACTGAGCATCCCATTCACTGACTAGCTGGTCAATCAATACAGGATCAATATCAGGAATTTCCGCCAAAGCAGGCGCAGAAAATGGCGTGCCGCCGTACTTTCTCACTAAATCAGCTAACTGTTCGCCAGCACGATTTTCTAAGATGGCAATGGTTTTGTCTTTCAATTTTTAATTCCTATGCGCAAGCTTGATTTAGCGTTACGCTTTGTTTATTGGCGTTTAATTTATGTTTTCAGTATAACAAATCCCCAATACTACAAAAAAAGATTTATGATTTTGCTCATCGTTTAATCGTCACTTACAAACACCACATTAATAACGCTAAAAACTGGTAAACGTACCCATGATCAAACTTAAATTAATACTCAGCCAATGGCTAGCCAGCATCACGCGTAAGCTACGTAATAATTTTTATTTATATTTAAGCGCCTTACTCACTGTGCTTGTATTGTTTGATGCTAGCCTGTTTCATGTGGGTGAAAACATGCGTGACCGTGCATTTGATCTGATGGTGAAAAATCGGATTGTGGTACCCAAAGCCGACCCTGAAATTGTCATTGTAGACATCAATGAAGCGTCGCTAAGCGCAATGGCTAAAGAGTATGGTCGCTGGCCTTGGCCACGCCAAGTATTTGGTGAGTTTGTAGAAAACATCGAAGCACAACAACCAAAAGCCATCGTTTTCGATATTTTATTCAGTGATGCGGATGTATATAACCCCGATAGTGACACTTATTTCAATGATGTGATTGAACTCACTACTAATACATTTTTCCCGATATTAAGGCTGTCAGAAGCCAGTGATTACCTAAGCAAAGTGACGCCAGATATGATTCCTGGCATTGTACGTGCGCCGCAGGAAACAAGTATTGTCACTACTGCATTCCCAAAACCAATCGCTGTGGTATTGCCGCATTTTGATGCCGCGCTCAATACCAAGCACTTAGGAACGCACAACATATATCCAGATAAAGATGGCATTGTCCGCGAATACAAGCTTTGGCAAGATGAAAGCGGCTGGCGCTTGCCTGCATTGCCGCTAGTCGTTGGTAATTTTACGCAGGCCAATTCAACAACTAAGCTCCCGCAAGACATGCTCATTAATTGGCGAGGCAAACCTTTTACTTACCAATTTGCCACATTTAGTGATGTTTATACCGACATGGCGAGCAAAGTAAAAAAACGCTCAGCCAATGAATTTACAAATAAAATCGTGATTATCGGTTCAACCGCACCATCATTGTTTGACCTGAAAGCTACTGCAATGGCTAAAGCGCATCCAGGGGTAGAGATTTTAGCCACTGCCATAGACAATGTAAAACATCACGATTATTTAAAAGTGTGGCGTGGTAAAACGCCTTACATTTTGATGAGTTTGCTGTTGATTTGGCTTACTGCGTTAGCTTTTTACCAAAATATAGACCGCGAAAAAGTCACCACTGTATTTAGCGGCAGCCAAATTGGCTTATTAGTACTTTCTTACCTGGCGATTAATTTTACTAACGTCTATATCGATATCACTGGTCCCATCACATGGGCGGTGATGTATTTTAGTGTGGCAAAAATCTATGCGCTGGCGAACGACCGTGCGATGCAACGTTTGCTCGCTTACGACATTGAATCTAGCAAAATAGGCACTGCGGTATTATTAATGCCGATTGTGATTGAAAGCAAAGAATCATTAAGTGATAGTTTACTCAAAAAATTGCAGCATCAAATTGAACCGCTCTGCTTATTACCCGCTAAAGTTGAGTATTTAAAAGGGACGCAGAGTGGCGTATGGGGCTTATTTAGCGACATGCTGATGGT
>JAYTHN010000459.1:0-2468 GCA_043732505.1 Methylotenera sp. | reverse complement strand
GTGGTATTGCAGATGCGGTATTAGAAGGCCGTAGTTCTGTGATTTCCGAGTTAGTTAAATCAGCTAGCGAAGAAGCTCCAGAAGTTGCTGAAGCAATTACTGAGTAATTATTGTTAGCTTAAAAAGGGGCTTAATGCCCCTTTTTTAGTTTTATAACAAGTACTTTAATTAATATTAAATTAAAAAAAGTAAATCATAAAAATCAATATATTAGACATATATAATTAATGTTGTTTATAGAAATTTAGGAGCTTAAAATGGCTGAAATTACAGCAAGTATGGTAAAAGAATTACGTGAGCGCACTGATGCGCCAATGATGGATTGTAAAAAAGCGTTGACTGAAGCTGAAGGTGATATGCCACGTGCAGAAGAAATTCTGCGTGTGCGCTTCGGTAATAGAGCAAATAAAGCAGCTGGTCGTGTTGCTGCTGAAGGTACAGTTGGCGTAAGTATTAGTGCAGACGGCAAAACTGGCGCAATGATTGAAGTAAACTCTGAAACTGATTTCTGTGCAAAAAATGAAGACTTTTTGAAGTTTGTTAATGAATTAGCAAGTATTGTTGCCACCAGTAACGCAGCTGATATTGCAGCAGTTAATGCGCTGTCTATGCGTGATGCCACAGTTGAAGAAACACGTGCGCAATTAGTTGGTAAAATTGGTGAGAATATTACGCCACGTCGTTTTGTTCGTCCAGTAGTGCAAGGTAAACTTGCTAGCTACATTCACGGTAGCAAAATTGGCGTGCTAGTCGATTTAGTTGGTGGCGATGATGCTTTAGCTAAAGATATCGCTATGCACATTGCTGCAGCTAAACCAAAATCATTAGATGCTAGCGGTATTGAAGCTAGCTTGATTGAAGCTGAGCGTCGTGTTGCGATTGAAAAAGCGAAAGAGGCAGGCAAGCCAGAAGCAATGTTAGAAAAAATTGCTGATGGAACTGTGCAAAAATTCTTAAAAGAAGTGACTTTGTTAAGCCAAATTTTTGTTAAAGATGACAAATTTACCATTGAGCAACTGCTTAAATCAAGAAATGCATCAGTGGCCTCATTCACCATATTTACCGTTGGTGAAGGCATTGAAAAAGTTGTGGTTGACTATGCTGCAGAAGTTGCAGCAGCAGCAAAAGTTTAGTATTAAATATAGATAGTTAGCTTAATTGGCTAGTATGTTAATAAGGAATTAAGTGTCATGCTTAATCCTTTTTTTCACATCAAAATACTCTTTTTTTTACATTGAATTTACATTTTCGGCATTGATTTTATGCCTAAAAGCATGTTTTTATGCTTAAATAAACGAACTTAAAAAAGAGGATTACTATGGCCGCACCAGCCTATAAGCGCATTTTACTTAAACTATCAGGCGAGGCTTTAATGGGTGATGATGCCTATGGCATTAATCGCGCAACAATTACTCGTATTGTAAATGAAGTGAAAGAAGTTGTGGATTTGGGTGTGCAAGTTGCCGTAGTGATTGGTGGTGGTAATATTTTTCGTGGTGTAGCACCTGCTGCTGAAGGTATGGATAGAGCAACTGCAGATTATATGGGCATGTTAGCTACGGTAATGAATGCGATGGCTCTGCAAGATGCAATGAAAAATATTGGTCTTAACGCACGCGTGCAAAGCGCTTTAAACATCGAACAGGTGGCTGAGCCTTATATTCGTGGTAAGGCAATACGCTATCTGGAAGAAGGTCGTGTGGTTATTTTTGGTGCTGGCACAGGCAACCCATTTTTCACTACAGATACTGCTGCTGCATTACGCGGTATGGAAATGAATGCAGATATTGTTATTAAAGCCACTAAAGTAGATGGCATTTATACGGATGATCCCAAAACCAATCCTGAAGCAATGCGCTATAAAACCATTACTTTCGATGAAGCGATCATTAAAAATCTTAAAGTGATGGATGCGACAGCGCTAACTTTATGCCGTGATCAAAAATTACCTATTTCAGTATTTAGCATATTCAAACAGGGTGCATTGAAAAGAGTAGTAATGGGTGAGGATGAGGGCACGATGGTGACTCCTTAGCGTTATTAACTGAGATGTTTGGTTAAGCGGCGCTAAAGTATTAATATTTAATTAACTAAGGCAGTAATTAAATAAAAATTATTCAAGATATGTTGGAGAAACAAATGTTATATGAAGTAAAGAAAACTGCAGAGCAAAAAATGCAAAGATCATTAGAAGCATTTAAAAATGATTTGGCCAAAGTAAGGACTGGGCGAGCTCATGTAGGTTTGTTAGATCATATTATGGTCGATTATTATGGTTCAATGGTTGCAGTGAATCAGGTGGCTAACGTTAATCTGGGTGACTCTCGTACTATTAACGTACAGCCTTTTGAGAAAACGATGATAGGCAAAGTTGAAAAAGCAATTCGCGATAGCGACTTAGGCTTAAACCCTGCTACTAATGGTGACTTGATTCGTGTGCCAATGCCAATGTTAACCGAAGAACGCCG
>JAYTHN010000458.1:0-2468 GCA_043732505.1 Methylotenera sp. | reverse complement strand
AGTTGCATCCTGCGATGTTATCAACCTTTGGTTTTTGGCCAGCACTTAAGTCACTGATAGATGATGCGGCTGAACGTAATCAATGGGAATTAAGTTTGAATCTACCTGATCAAAATACCAAGTTGAATGAAACCATTAGCTTGGTAGCCTATAGAATCGTTCAAGAAACGCTAAATAATGCGAATAAGTATGCCATGGCGACAGCAATTTCTGTGCACATGCTAACCGATGAAAAATTCTTAAAGGTTGAAATTGAAGATAATGGTGTAGGAGTAGATATGAGTGCCCTGAACGATAATACTCATGGGCTATCTGGCATGCGCCACCGCGTAATGGCAATTGGTGGACATTTTGAAATATCGAGCGAGCTTGGCAAAGGCGTACTAACCCGTGCGCTAATACCTCTAGATATTAGGGTCTTGTAGGTATTTTCTTACACAATAATCAGCACTTATTGGACTTTAGTGTTAACCATTAGTATTTAATATATACCTATACAAAACAAATGACTAATTGTTTTGCGTGACGAGTTACCCCATTCCATATAATAATTAATAAGGATTTATGCCATGAATACAATTACTACATTAAATTTAAAAAACGCTGCGTTACTTGTCGCCTTGGGGTTTGGCGCGATTAGTATCAATGCCTTTGCAGACGATGACAGTTTAATTAAAAATGATCAAGCACCACTTGCAGGTGAGTTTTCAAAATTAGATACTAATTCAGATGATACACTTACATATTCTGAAGCAGCTAAAGATAAACTATTTACAAAAAAACATTTTGCTAAAGCAGATGTAGATCATGATGGTACTTTAGACCAAACCGAATACGCTAACTATAAATCAACAGCACAAAAGAAAGTGGTTGGCGTAGTGGTTAAAGATAGTGTGATCACCACAAAAGCTAAAGCTGAGATTTTAGGTACTAAAGGCTTAAAAAGCTTGCAAATTAGTGTAGAAACTCACAAAGGTGAAGTGCTGTTGAGTGGCTTTGTAGATAGCGAAGCGGCTAAAGAAAAAGCTGAAGAAGTAGTTTCTAAAATTAATGGTGTTAAGTCTGTTAAAAATAGTTTAGAAATTCGCGCTTAATACTCAAATGCTGATCTATAAATCTTAGTATTATTTTAACGCGTAAAAAGGCCATTTGCTACATAGCAAATGGCCTTTTTATCATGCCGCAGCAGTTTAGATAAAAAATAACGCTAAAAAAGAATCATGTAAAACTGTAGTCCATTTCTTACAGAAAAATCAGCATTTTTTGGACTTTTTTATAGCATTAATCTACGTAGTATGATTCATCGAAACAGTTCGGACTGATTGATTAAACGAACATTAGGAGTATTACTATGAAAGATACATTGAATCTAAATATATATACATTAAGAGCAGCGGCCTTAGCGGTTGCATTGGCTATTAGTGTTACTAATGTGATGGCGGTTGAAGGCCAAGTGCCTGCTACAGCTACTTTTAACGATACCAGCTGGCAAACTCCATTAGCGGCTGAATTTTCAAAACTTGATACTTCAGGTAATGGTTTAGTGATGCTAAATGAAGCCATGAGAGGTAAAGCGTTTAATGCTAAAACATTCGCTAAAGCTGATCTTGACCATGACGGTTCTATCGATTTAAACGAATACGTTTATTTTAAAACAGGTGTATGGCCAGTGGTGGCTCAGCCAGATCTTGCGGTAGGTAAACTAGTAGAAAAGCCTTTAACGACTGGTACTGAATATCATATTACAGATGCCGCTGGCACTCCTGAACTACATGAAACTGCTGAAACCGAAAGCAATATGCAAATGACTAAAGAAATAAGCGCTGATGCAGGTACAACAAAAACCAATGTAGGCTCTGTGATTGATGATAGTGTTATAACCACTAAAGCAAAGGCCAAAATCTTAGCAACTGAACATTTAAAAACCTTACAAATCAGCGTAGAAACTCATTTGGGCGAAGTGATTCTAAGTGGCTTTGTCGATAGCCCAATGGCTAAAGCAAAAGCTGAAGAAGTGGTTTTATCAATTGAAGGTGTTAAATCAGTAAAAAATAGTTTAGAAGTTAGAAGTTAAGATTTGGATAATTTTTAATTAACTTCAATCAAAATGCCATCTGTACCTACAGATGGCATTTTGATTGATGGCTATCACTCAACTAATTAACGTGCGGTCCAGCTTTATAGTTAACTACTTCTGCGGATTGATTGACATAAATCAATTGATCAGTCGCAAAGCCAAGTTCTTTCGCTTTGGCAATTAAATCTTGCTTAATAGGATACGCAAGTTGTGGTGTACGAGAAAGTATCCAAAAGTAAGATTTATCAGGTCCGCATATCATCACATAGTTATAGTATGGTTTATCAAGTTCTATAATATTGTACGCAGCATAAAACGGCCCAAAAAAAGATACTTTCAAGCGGCCAGTATTCGTTTTATCCGCATTCGCTGGTTCTATAAAGTAAGCTTT
>JAYTHN010000457.1:0-2481 GCA_043732505.1 Methylotenera sp. | reverse complement strand
CGCTTGCCATCTTCTAATCCTGCCATTGCTACAAATGGCTTAAATGTTGAGCCTGGCGGGTAAATGCCACGAATCGGACGATTGATTAAAGGCTTATCAATTGACTCGTTAAGTGCCTTCCAATTATCGATATCAATACCATCCACAAATAAATTAGGATCAAAGGTAGGCTCACTGACATAGCTTAATATTTCACCGGTTTTAGGATTGATGGCCACCAAAGCCCCGCGATGTTCACCGAAGGCTGTCTCGGCAATTTTTTGTAATTTGCTATCAATAGATAAAACAAGATTATCCCCTGGCGCCGGCGCAGTGCTAGACAATACTCGCACCGCGCGACCATCCGCATCGATTTCCACTTGCTGAAAGCCTGTAGTGCCATGTAAATAGCGCTCATAAAATTGCTCTATGCCACTTTTACCAACATGGTCTGAGCCTTTATAGTTAGAAAGGTCGCCTGCTTTTTCGAGATTAGATAAATCTTTATCATTAATGCGCCCAATGTAGCCCACCATATGCGCACCCAGTTTGCCCATAGGATAATGCCTGAACAGACGAGATTTAATCTCCACCCCAGGAAAGCGATAATGATTGACCGCAAATCTTGCAGCCTCCACTTCATTAAGATGTGTACGAATCGGCACACTTTCGAAGTTACGGCTTTCATCACGGAGTTTATTAAAGCGTTTGCGATCGAGCGCACTTACTTCTACCAACTTACTAATATCAACAATAGTAGCTTCAAGATTTGCGATTTTTGAAGGTGTGATTTCTAAAGTATAGACAAAAAAGTTATGCGCAAGTACCACACCATTTTTATCAAGAATCAATCCACGATTCGGAACAATTGGTGTAAGTGAAATGCGATTATTTTCAGCGAGTGTTTGGTAATGCTTGTATTGATTAACTTGTAAATAAAAAAAGCGTGTAGCTAATATGCCAAATAGCGCTAGCACTGCAAAAGCGGCGAAGCCTAGCCGAAGTTTAAAATAATACTGCTCATGCTGGTAATTCTTGAGTTCAGCACGCACGTTTAATTACCCATTATTAAGCTAATGATGACTAAGTTCGGTATTAGTAAGCTATCTAGCACGCGAGCGCCCGCCAGTGTTCAAGCCAAATATCACCGCGATTTTCCACAGTAGAACACCAGTAATACTAGGTAGAAAATAAGCCCAACCCAAAAACAATGCACCCGCAAAAATTTTGAGGATTAGTAAGATAATTTGCGCAGTTATCAACAGTAGAAACACATAAAAAAGCTGTTGTGTACCATTAAATAGTACTAATCGGCGCTGATAAATCACTGCAAAAAATGCGGTCACTGTATAAGCTAATGCAAATTGGCCAAAAGTCCCACCTGTCGCTAAATCTGCAAATAGTCCGACAAACCATGCCGTACCAATATTGCATAAATTTGGCGCACGTATAAGCCAGAATATAATCACTAACAGTAAGAAATCAGGACGTGCCTGTAACACTACTCCTGACCATGGCAGCAACAAACAAATGAATGCCAATATGAGTGATACATACACAGATTTAAGATTACTCGGGTGCATGTGGCTCACTTGTATTGTTGAGAGGCATTTTATCTAGTGCTTTTTCTACTGCTTTATCTGCTTTAATTGCGGGCACTTTTTCTGGCGTTTTTACGATAGGTTTCTCAAGTAAATCTTGTGCTGGTTTTCCTATCACACTCGCTGGCAAACTTGGTACAACGGTAGTTTTAGGTGTGTTAATCACTACTTTTTTTGCTGAGGTTTCAACATGTGGAATACTCACCAATAATACTTGTTTGTGATTCTCTACACCGCCAGTAGGTACGCAAACAATACGCGCAAAAGGCGAGTCAGGCGTAATTTCTATGTGCATTACTGTGGCTACTGCAAGACCTGCTGGATAAACGCCATCTATACCTGAGGTTACCAATGTATCACCACGGCGTATATCAACGTTTGTGGGTAAATAAGGTAAATCTAAAGTGTTATCACGACCATGACCAAACGCAACCGCACGTAAACCATTACGTTCTACTTGTATTGGAATTGCCAAAGATTTGTCGGTAATCAAAGTAACTTCGCTACTCAATGGATTAATCCGTGTGACTTGACCAATCACACCAGTGGCGTCAACTACTGCTTCACCTGCAATGATGCCGTCTGTTTCACCACGATTTACAATGATTTTTTTGGTAAAAGGATCACGACCCACATGCATAATTTCACCTAACACGCTACTTTCTTCCATGGCTTCATTCGTATCTAGTAATTGACGTAGATGATTATTTTCAAGTGTGAGTGTATTAAGGCGTTGCAATGTAATGTTTTGCTTGAGTGTCAGTTGTTTTAACTGTTTATTTTCACTTAAAAGATGGTCATGTGTAGAAAAATATTCATTAGTATCGCGATAGATTTGCGCGGGTGTATTGGCTAATAATTGTAATGGATGCAAGGCGGCTTCTAAGCTTTGGCGAAGATT
>JAYTHN010000456.1:0-8411 GCA_043732505.1 Methylotenera sp. | reverse complement strand
TATATTTTCGAATACAAAAAATTCTATTAATACCATTGATTATTAAATAAGATATTTAGGGTTAAGTAAAGAATCATATTTGTTTAAGTTGAGTAAATTTAGTTAACAACTCTTTTTGCAAGTTAACAACTCTTTTTGTTTAGATCATATATTAAAATTAATTGAAACTTTAGTCCACTAGCACTCTCATATAGAGAGTGCTAAAATATAAGTTATTGGAGGATTAAAATTCAATGAGCAACGCATTAACTTTACCTGTATTAACCGCAACTGATAGCCTAGAACATTATTCTAGAGCGATTAAGTCGTATCCTATTCTGACAGCTGAGGAAGAGTACTCTCTCGCAGTAAAATTCAAAAGTGATAATGACCTAGAAGCAGCGCGTCAGCTTATTGTGTCGCATTTAAGATTAGTCGCGAGTATTGCGCGTGGCTATAATGGCTACGGCCTGCCTCAATCAGACCTCATTCAAGAAGGTAACATCGGGCTAATGAAGGCAGTAAAACGCTTTGATCCTGAGCGTGGTGTTCGCCTAGTTTCCTTTGCGATGCATTGGATTAAAGCCGAAATGCACGAATACATTGTTCGTAACTGGCGTTTAGTGAAGATTGCGACTACCAAAGCACAACGTAAATTATTCTTTAATTTACGTAGTATGAGAACTGGGCTCAATAGTTTGCAACCCACTGAAGTTGCTCATATTGCGCATGAATTAAATGTGAAGCCGGAAGATGTGCTTGAAATGGAAGCGCGTTTAAATGGTCATGAAATTTCACTTGAGGCGAATATTGATGATGATAGTGAAGAAAACTATAGCCCGATTGCTTACTTGCAAGATGAAAGTTTGGAGCCATTAGAAGCAATTGAAGCTAAACAAACCGAAGTAGCTAAAACTACTGGTCTTGCCCATGCATTACAAAATCTAGATGAGCGCAGTAGACGTGTTGTTGAAGCGCGTTGGTTGCAAGACAAGGGTGGTAAGACATTGCATGAACTTGCTGATGAGTTTGGCGTGTCAGCTGAACGTATTCGCCAAATTGAGCAAAAAGCAATGCAAAAAATGAAAACCTTGATGCTAGCTAGCAATTAAATTCAAGTATTAAAATTAGTACTTTACAACAAAAAAGGCTGCAATGCAGCCTTTTTTGTTTTAGAGATTTAAGCTATCTATGCAGCTTTAGCATTAACTTCTGGTTCAAATGCTAGGGCATTCTTCATGTGCATATTTAAGACTTTTAAGTCATCAATCTGTGCTTGTATACTTTTCTCAATCGCTTCCAACTCTAAAATACGATCCTCTAGAGTATCTGTTGCCTTATAAATACGCTTAATACTTTCTAAACGCCTACGCAATTGCAATTGATGCTCACGCACTTGAGATTCCATCGGCGCAATAACTGCTTTGAGCCAATTTTCAATATCACGGTTTGCTACTTCAAATACGTGAATCACACGGCTGGCCAAAGTCTCAAAGAATTTGCTAGTCAATGTCATTTTTTCGTTTGATATCATATTAAAAGCGGTATTAAACTGCTCTTTATAAGCACGCTCTAATTTAGCTAGTTCTTTTTGATAACGTAAAGTTGAAAACACCGGTGGCTCTGATTTACGCAAACCATGCTCTTTAGAAAATTTTTCATACATCACGTCCATCATTTTTTTAATTTCATCTATTTGTGTATCTGACGAAGATAAGCGCGTTTTCAGTTCGCTGAAAAAATTATCCATTGCACCACGAATCGTTTTTGTAAAGCTTGCCTGTACCATTGATTCTCTAGTACCGTGCACATGTAATTTAAGTGCTTCCATACCAAGTAGAGTAAATAATCGATTAGCGTGCTGTGAAAAAATACTGCGCAACGCCTGAAATCTTTGTAAACCTTTTTCAAAGTTTTCTTTATCGACTTTAACCTTACTCATCATATGCTCAACCACATCTTCGTTCTTACCACGTAATCCACGCAATTCTACTAATTGATCATTAATACCTGAAAAACGCGCTTCAAGAATAAGTTGTGAGTTAGCGATTAAATCTTCAATTTCATTTTGAGTATTATCACGAACAATTTCTTTTTTAGAGGGAATAAGCTCATCAGAAAGCGCTTTTTCTAACTCTAAAATGCGACTTTTAACAAGCAATTCATCATCATTGTTCACTTTTGCAAGCAAACCCTTTTGGGCAGAAATTGGAAATATTTGATTAGTTTCTAAACCAAGTAGCTCAGCACTTGTTTTGATTTGCTTGGTGATTTCATTTTCAATTTCGTCTTTATTCTTTAACTCATCCCAAAGACCATCAATTTTATTCAATACCGCCAAGCGTCCTTTTTGTTTCCAGCGAGTGCCACTAATATATTGGCGCCATACATCAATTTCAGATTTAGTTACACCAGTATCTGCAGCCAAAATAAATAGCACCGCATGCGCATTGGGTAACATGTTCAGTGTTAACTCAGGCTCTGTACCTATCGCGTTTAAACCTGGCGTATCTAAAATAACTAGGCCCTGTTCTAATAACGGGTGAGGGAAGTTAATCACGGCGTAACGCCAGCAAGGCACTTCAATACTGCCGTCTTTATTTAGACTCATGGCATCATCGGCACTATTTGGATCAAATAATCCGAATTTTTCAGCCTCTAGCACTGTAACTGTTTTTGTTTTACTAACTTCTTTAAAAGCGTCAACCATACTGTCATTGTTGTCAATATCAAACGTTACAGTTGTCCATTCCTCAGGATAACGTTTGTACTCCGTAGTAGTTGCATCTGTTAATCGTGTTTCAATCGGCAACAACATAATTGAGCTTGGTTTTAATTTATCGTATAACAACTCCGTAGGACACATAGTGGTGCGTCCTGCGCTAGATGGCAGTAGGCGTTGACCATAGTTAGCAAAGAAAATAGCATTAATAAGCTCTGATTTACCGCGCGAGAATTCTGCTACGAAAGCAACATTCAATTTATCTTCACGCAAACGTTCTAATAACTGATGGATGCGCTGATCAATCTGCGCGTCGTTTAGCTCCTGCTCATTAAGCCAGCTACGGTAGTCACAAATCGTGTCCACCAAAGCTTTTCTCCACTCTGAATAGGTTTCAAACTGATATGCTAATTTACTAACAGAATTAATGTTAGTCTCGCTTTTAGTATTACTCACGCTTTTAGCCATGATGATCCTAAACCATTTATATTTATACTAACTTTATCATATTGTGAGGACAATCAACTAAATCGGCCAACTATTAACGGTATTTTTAATCATATTCAGATAAACGGCGTAGATTTATAGATAAACGGCGTTAACCTGAATTTGAATAATGGTCGTAGCATCAGCAAGCTATGCCATTCTGTTATCATCTTAAATATTAAAGAAAACTATTGAAGTATTGAATCATTATGAGCGGCCTTACCCAAAACTCTCCTCGTCCAATAGACATTCGCCTACATCAAGCATCTCGTTTATTAGAAGTAAAATTTGATAATAATATGGAATGCATGTTGTCTTGCGAGTTTCTTCGCGTCTACTCACCTTCCGCTGAAGTTCGTGGTCATGGGCACGGACAAGAGACCTTACAAGTAGGTAAAGAAGATGTGAATATCACTGCGATAGAACCAGTTGGTAATTACGCAGTCAAGCTAGTGTTCTCTGATGGACACGACACGGGCTTATATTCTTGGGATTACTTATATGATTTAGGGCGTGATTACGAGGCGCTATGGTTAGAGTATTTAGGAAAATTAAGCTTAGCAGGCATAACACGCAAATAAGTATTTTAAGCGACGATTAATATTAGGTATTGAAAGCAATTTTTGAGAAAAATATCATGGCGATAGAAAAACATACAGAAGATAACAACACGCATTTTGGTTATAAAACGATATCTGAGCATGAAAAAGCAAAAAAAGTGAGTGAAGTTTTTCATTCTGTTGCTAGTAAATATGACCTCATGAATGATGTTATGTCTGCAGGTTTACATCGAGGCTGGAAGCGTTTTGCAGTTGAAATTAGCGGGATAAAATCAGGCGATAAAGTATTGGATATTGCCGGCGGCAGTGGCGATTTATCAAAATTATTTGCCCAAAGAGTAGGTTCTGATGGTCAAGTGATACTGACAGATATTAATGCTTCTATGTTAACTATAGGTCGCGACCGCATGCTGGATGCGGGTTTAAATGTTCCTGCCTTACAATGTGATGCAGAAAAATTGCCATTTCCCGATAATCATTTTGATTGCGTAATTGTAGCTTTCGGTTTGCGTAATATGACGCACAAAGACATCGCTTTAGCTGAAATGCAGCGTGTGCTTAAAGTTGGCGGGAGACTATTAGTGCTTGAATTCTCAAAAGTGTGGCAGCCGTTATCTAAAATTTATGATGTTTATTCATTTATGCTACTACCATTTATGGGCAAGCTACTGGCTAAAGACTCAGATAGCTATCAATATTTAGCTGAGTCAATTCGTATGCATCCAGATCAAGAGACTTTAAGACAAATGATGACCGATGCAGGCCTGAGTAAGGTCGATTATTACAACTTAGCTGCTGGTGTAGTTGCTTTGCATAAGGGTTATAAAACTTAATGAGAGAGTTTTTATGCTAAAAAGTATCTCCACACGCGCATTACAACACCTGATCAGCCAAAATAGTTGGGCTAAAGCAACGCTGCACTCTTTAGCAGGCAAGTCAGTACAGTTCAATATTAGTCTAATGAGTTCGACAGTAGTCATTTTAGAAAATGGCTGTCTTGCAATTGCTGGTGAAACGAATGTGCCTGACGCTACCGTTACAATTCCACTAAGCCTTTTTCCCCGCTTAATCTCAAAAGATGAATCGGCCAAAATGCACATCAATATAGAAGGTGATACGCATTTAGCTGCAGAGCTAGCAAAGGTGTTTGCCAATATGCGCTGGGATTATGAAGATGATTTAAGTAAAGTCGTAGGGGATATTACTGCCAATAAGATAGGTGAGTTTGGCCGAAAAACAGTCAATACGTTTAAAGAAACTAGCACTAATCTTGCCGAAATGCTGAGTGAATATTGGCAAGAAGAAAAGCCGATGATTGCAAAAAAACGACATATAGAAACATTTAATGCTCAAGTAGATACCTTACGTGCTGATACAGCTCGGTTTGAAAAAAGGCTACAAAAACTCACTCAAAAACTAAACTCAAACAGCGCAGCTGTCGATAAAAAACAATAACTTTATGCAAATTTTGCGACTTTTTTACATTATTTACATTGCGTTGCGATTTGGTTTAGATGAATTCATTCTAAGTCATACTCGATTAAAGCCATTGCAAGTCGTTATCAATGGTGTATTTTTTTGGCGCAATAAACATCAATCCCGTGGTGCAAGGCTTAGATTAGCACTTGAAGCCTTGGGACCAATTTTTGTTAAATTTGGTCAAATGCTGTCTACGCGACGTGATTTAATTCCACTGGATATTTCCGATGAGTTAGCAAAACTTCAAGACCAAGTGCCGCCTTTCGCCTATACAGAAGTTGAAAAAACGGTGCAACTTGCCTACGACCTGCCGCTCAATCAAATATTTGCAGATTTTGAGGAAACAGCTATCGCTAGCGCTTCTATAGCACAAGTGCATTTTGCACATTTGTTAGATGGTACTGAAGTAGCTGTAAAAGTTTTACGCCCTGGCATTACCAAAGTAATCAATAGTGATTTGGTGCTACTTGATACCGCCGCATGGTTATTAGGAAACTTGTCGGCCGAGGGCAAACGTTTAAAGCCTCGTGAAGTTGTTGCAGAATTTGCTGCGCATACACATAGCGAGCTTGATTTGACTTTAGAGGCTGCCAATTGCACGCAGCTAGCACGAAATTTCCCTGATAAAAACCTGCTGATTCCCGCAATATATTGGGATTGGTGTCGTGAACAAGTCATGGTAATGCAGCGCATGTATGGCACACCTGTAAGTAAAATTGATGTGCTACGCGCTAAAGGTATTAACATCACAAAGCTGGCGCATGATGGTGTGGAAATATTCTTTACTCAAGTTTTTCGCGATGGCTTCTTTCATGCCGACATGCATCCAGGCAATATACAAGTGGCAGATGATGGCCGTTATATCGCATTAGATTTCGGCATTATGGGTACGCTCAGTGAAACGGATAAGTACTATTTAGCACGTAATTTTCTAGCTTTTTTCAATCGCGATTATCGCGATGTAGCCGTTGCGCATATTGAATCTGGCTGGGTACCAAAAGACACTAATGTTGAGGCATTAGAAACTGCAGTGCGTGCAATTTGCGAGCCTATTTTTGATAAGCCGTTAAAAGATATTTCATTCGGTAGAACGTTACTCAGCTTATTTCAAATGTCACGTCGCTTTGGTGTTGTGATACAACCTCAGTTAGTCATGTTGCAAAAAACTTTGCTCAATATTGAAGGGTTAGGTCGTGATTTAGATCCAAATATTGACCTTTGGCAAACTGCGAAGCCATTTTTAAATCGTTGGATGAGCGAACAAGTAGGATGGCGCAGTGTTGTAAAAACATTTAAAAAAGAACTGCCGTATATTTTAAAAAACACCCCACAAATGCCACGCTTAGTGCATCAGTTTTTAACGCAACAAACTCATGCCGAGCAAGATGCACCAATACGGGAAGTGCTTGATGCATTAATTAAAGCACAGCAAAAACAAGCAAATTGGCAGAAAAAACTGACACTAGCTGTCATGTTACTGATATTACTGCAGATTTCAGGCTTGTTAATTGCTTGGTTCTTATAACCGCTTTTGACATTGCTCACAGTAAAACGTAGAGCGCTGCCCTAGGCGTATACATTTGATTGGATTGCTACAAACTTTACATGGCTCGCCTGTTCTGGAATATACAAAATAAGCTTGCTGAAAATATCCAGGATTACCATCAGTTCCAAAAAAATCCCGCAAACTGCTACCGCCTGCCTCTAGTGCATCATTGAGCGTAGACTTTATTTCTTTCACTAGCCTATCACATTTAGCCAAACTCAACTTTTTAGCGGGTGTTTCTGGATGGATACTAGCACGGAATAGTGATTCAGAGGCATAGATATTACCTACCCCTACTACTACATGGCCATCCATAATCGCGTTCTTGATGGCTAGCGATTTGGTAGTTAATGTTTTGTGTAGGTACTTGGCATTAAAATCATCTTCCAAGGGTTCAGGGCCCAGACTATTGAGTAATACATGATCATTATTTTTGTTGTCAATCCATAAAACTGCGCCAAACCGACGAGGGTCTCGCAAGCGCAACACTTGACCATCATGGAACTCAATATCAAAGTGGTCGTGTTTTTCTGGTGGGTAGTTAGCATCTAACAAGCAAATACGCCCAGACATCCCAAGATGCAGCAATAGCACTCCACCAGCATTTTGATTGCTAATGATTTTGTCACTAAGGGTCTCAGTACTAAACTCACACAAAATGTATTTAGCGCGGCGCTTAAGCGTAAGTAGTTTCTGATTGGGTAGCGAGTCGATTAATTGCTGAGGAATCGGCCAGCGCAGCATGCGATGGCGTATGGTGACACTTTTAACTGTATTGCCAACTAAAGGCAAAAGCCCACGTCTAGTGGTTTCTACCTCTGGTAGTTCTGGCATGAATTTATACTTTCGAAAATGTGCTAGTTAGGCAAATTGATAGGTGGATTGAGCATATTAAAGCCTACATCTGGCGCAAAATGATAAATTAGGCCTTCATCTGGGCGTCCTAATAATAACTCAGGCGACTCTTGAATTTTATCAAAATGTACTTTTTTGCCATCCATTAATTTCACTTCAAAAGAGGGGTAAGTAGTTTTATGGTCTGGCGTATAAAACTCAACCTCTTTAGCTAATGTATGTACCCATGAAAAATCTAACCATTCATTCAATTCGTTTTGTTGCGGCTTTGCAGTAGCAATAGAAATTTTCCACTGCCCGTTCATTAAGTCTACGTTTAACCGTGAGGCTTCCCATTGTTCTAAATGACTATAATCAAAACCAGCCACTTTTTCGGTAGGTTTTAATGGGGCTTTGTCGACCAATTCTATTACTTGCGTAGAGGCTGACTCTCCATACACATTAGAAATCAAATAGATTACATTTTTATGCAGTACATATTGCTCATCTGTAACAGGGTTATGTGTACCAAACGAAAATTCTTCAACATTCGTTTTATCTCTTACTAACTTTAGTTTTAGTGATGGGTTATTGAGCCCAAATTTCTCTAAGTCAGCACTGGTGATTTTATCTTTTGTTTTAGCAGCGATGATTGAGAGTATACGTTGTACAGCCGCTTGATTTGCTCGAGTTTGGTTTGGTGCTGTTAAGCGCCAAAAACCATCTATTTTAGCAAAAGTAATTGCTGCTTTAGTCGGGAACTCTATGCTAATTGCATTGAACTCTGCTAACTTATAATTAGACA
>JAYTHN010000455.1:0-2487 GCA_043732505.1 Methylotenera sp. | reverse complement strand
TATCTTCACGCAATTCACGTTGTTTACGTTGAAACTCAATTTTAATATTTTGTACATCACGTTCTTTATTGCGACGATCTGCCTCTGAAAGCGTCAATCCATCTTTATCAAGCACAGCTTCAAGTTCTTTAATCTGTTTAGACATACGGTCTAACTCTTGTGAGCGAGGGCTAAATTCACGCTCAAGTTTTTTACCACTTTCCGCTGTTTGAGGCGCATCTTGTAAGATTTTATCTACTTGAACATAACCAACTTTTAACTCAGCAGCTTGCGCACTAAAAGGCGCAGTTAAAACAAACGTAACTAAGCTAATTAAAACTAAATTTTTAAATATATTACTCAATTCAAATCTCCCAAAACTTTTACCATATATTTCAATAATCAAACTTTATTATGCGCATGATTTATTATTAGAGCCTAGAATTGTTGCCCAAGTTGGAATTGTATAGTTTGAGTTGTGTCACCAGTTTTCTCATTTAATGGTTTAGCAAATACTAACTTCAATGGACCAAATGGGGAGAACCAACTAATGCCTAAACCTGTTGAATAACGCAAGTCACCGAAGTTATAAGATTGATCAGCACCATATACATTTCCTGCATCGACAAATGCGCTCAATCTAAATTGTTTTGAGTCATTTAAGCCAGGTACAGGAAAGAATAGCTCAGCATTACCTAATAAACGTTTCGTGCCACCTACTGAAAATGTTAGCCCTGTTGTAGGGTCAAAATCTTTAGGGCCTAATGAGCCATTTTCAAACCCTCTTACAGAGTTTACCCCACCCATGAAAAAGTTTTTGAAAAATGGATATTGTTTACTTCCATACGAATCTGCATAGCCAATTTCACCATTCAACATAAAGGTAAAATCTTTGTAAACATTGGTAAACCATGCATGTTTATAATCTATTTTATAATACTCTAAATCTAGTACTGGTAAAGAGACCTCACCACTAAGTCTTTGTAATACGCCATGTGTCGTAAACTGAATACTATCTCGTGTATCGTGTGACCAACCCGCAGTAGCTACTATAGAGTTACTGCTACAGCCATCAGTATTAGCACAAAAATCAAGATATTGTTTAGGGCTTTGGCTAGTCAAATTGACTTTTGTAAGATCAGCTGCTAATCCAAAGTTAAATCCATCACGTTCATTCAGCGGAATGCCGAATCTAACGCCAGCACCATATGAGGATGTACTGTAGGTTCCTACACTCGTTAAACTACTAGTATCAACATCGCGACGATAAACATCAAAACCACGACTTACGCCATCTGGAGTGAAGTATGGGTCAGTATAAGAAAGTGAATAAGTAGTGTTAACTTTACCCGTATTAATCTGAGCGCTCACGCGATTCCCAGTACCCAAAAAGTTATTCTGATTTACTGTAATACCAAATACCACACCTTCACTGCTTGATAAACCAGCGCCAAATTGAACACTTCCAGTTGATTTCTCAGTAACACTAATATTCAAGTCTACCTGATCTGCCGTACCGGGTACTGCTGGCGTTTCCACACTCACATCTGAAAAGAAATCGGTACGCGTAATACGCTCTTTAGAACGATTGATTTTATTAGACGAGTACCAGGCCGACTCCAACTGACGAACCTCGCGACGAATCACTTCATCACGGGTACGAGTATTACCAACAATGTTAATACGACGTACATACACCCGTTTTCCAGGATCAACAAAGAAAGTAAATGCCGCCGTATGAAGTTCTTTATTGACTTCAGGTACTGGATTTACATTTGAAAACGCATAGCCGTCATTACTTAAACGGTCGCTGATGGCCTTACTCGTTTGCGTTACTTTTTCTCGACTGAAAGTATCACCCGCTTTTACTGTGATCAGTTGCTGAATTTCAGCATCAGGTACAATAGTGTCTCCAGCTAACTTCACTTCTGAAATAGTGTATTTCTCTCCTTCAGTGATATTAACTGTTATATAAATATCTTTTTTATCTGGTGTAATCGATACCTGCGTTGAATCAATATTAAATTCAAGATAACCTTGATTCATATAAAACGATCTTAATGTCTCGAGATCGGCATTTAACTTTTGTTTTGAATACTGATCATCCTTATTCCACCAGCTCATCCAATTTGGCGTAGTGAGTAAAAACTGAGCACGTAAATCATCCATCGTGAAAGCATTATTGCCCACGATATTGATGTTACGAATTTTTGAAACCGCACCCTCTTCGATATCAAAACGTACCGCAACACGATTACGTTCCAGAGGTGAAATTACAGATTTAACGCTGGCACCATATTTACCTTGTGATAAATATTGACGTTTTATTTCTTGCTCTGCACGGTCAAGTTGCGATTTATCAAAAATGAGACCTTCCGCAATACCTACTTGCTTTAAGCCTTCTTTCATTTTATCGGTAGGAAATGATTTATTACCGCTAAAGTCAATCTGCGCAATCGCTGAGCGCTCTTGAACAGTCACTACCAACACATCACCTTCAGCTTCTAT
>JAYTHN010000454.1:0-2492 GCA_043732505.1 Methylotenera sp. | reverse complement strand
TTCAACTATATTAAGTTAAGCTATTTTTCATTAAAGGGGTAATTGGATGTCTGACATCGAACAACGCGTTAAAAAAATTGTTGCTGAACAACTAGGTGCAAATGAGGCTGATGTTAAAAACGCATCATCATTTGTTGATGATTTAGGTGCTGACTCACTAGACACAGTTGAGCTTGTAATGGCGCTAGAAGAAGAATTTGACTGCGAAATTCCTGATGAAGAAGCAGAAAAAATCACTACCGTTCAATTAGCGATTGATTACATCAATACTAACCTTAAATAATTCAAATATGAGTAGCAAGCGCCTTTAGTGGTTGGCTTGCTACTCATTTTTTTTCGTTTCTTAAACCCTTGTAAGAGACAAACTTATGTCTAAACGTAGAGTCGTCGTAACTGGTCTTGGTGTGGTTTCCCCTGTAGGTATTGGGGTTAACGTTGCATGGGATAATATTATTGCTGGTAAGTCTGGCATTACACAAATCTCAAAATTTGATGCAAGTGCTTTTGCCTCCACGATTGCGGGTGAAGTAAAAGACTTTAATGTTGAAGATTATCTCAGCGCAAAAGACGCTAGACGTATGGATACTTTTATTCAATACGGTTTAGTAGCTGCAATGGAAGCGGTTAAAGATTCAGGTATTGTTGCGACAGAAGAAAATGCTGAGCGCATAGGGGTTTCAATTGGTTCTGGTATTGGTGGCATGCAATACATTGAAGATACCGACATTTTGTATCAAGCCTCTGGCCCACGCAAAATCTCACCATTTTTCATTCCCGGTACCATTATCAACATGATTTCGGGCAATTTATCGATCATGTTTGGCTTTAAAGGCCCGAATGTTGCGATAGTAACAGCATGTACCACAGGTACTCACTCGATTGGTGACGCTTCTCGCATGATTGAATACGGTGATGCCGATGTGATGGTAGCTGGCGGCTCTGAAGCCGCAATCACACGTTTAAGCGTAGGTGGTTTTGCTGCCTCACGCGCATTATCAACGAGTAACGATGACCCTGCAACGGCAAGTCGCCCTTGGGATAAAGACCGTGATGGTTTTGTAATAGGTGAGGGTGCTGGTGTGATGGTGCTTGAAGAATATGAGCATGCAAAAAAACGTGGCGCGAAAATCTATGCTGAATTGAGTGGTTATGGCATGAGTGCAGATGCTTACCACATGACCGCGCCGAATATGGATGGTCCACGTCGTTCTATGCGTAATGCAATGCAAAATGCTGGTATCAATCCTGATGCTGTTGAGTTTATTAATGCGCACGGCACGTCTACTCCGCTAGGCGATGCAAACGAAACCAATGCAATTAAAGCTGCTTTTGGTGATCATGCGAAAAAATTAGTTGTGAACTCAACTAAATCAATGACTGGTCACTTACTAGGCGGTGCAGGTGGTTTAGAGTCCGTCTTCACTGTGCTTTCTATTTACAACCAGATTTCACCACCAACGATTAACATTTTTAACCAAGACCCTGAATGTGATTTGGATTATTGTGCGAATTCTGCACGTGATATGAAAATTGAATATGCCTTGAAAAATAACTTCGGTTTTGGTGGTACTAATGGCAGCCTAGTCTTTAAGAAAATATAAGCTTAAAAAAATAGTTTAAGTCTCTAAAAACTAGGTTTTAAAATCTAGACCTATCAAAGCCTGCCTGTATCAACATTGCAGGCTTTCTTATTCGGCAATTTATTCAAGAAATCCTGCAATCATTGGTAGTTTAAACATTATTGCTATGGTTTAATTATGGCTTATGGCAATCGAGCACAACTATTTAGTTAACGGCAGTTTTAACCAAGCGATTTCACCGTTTGACCGTGGGTTTGCTTATGGTGATGGCATTTTTCGTACGCTTAAAATGGCCAACAGTTTGCCTAAACACTGGTCACAGCATTATCAAAAATTAGTGGCTGATTGTGCTGTGATTGGTATCGTTTGTCCGAGTGCAGAGTTACTCATGAATGATTTACAGCAATTATTTACAATTGACGAAATCGCTGTCGCTAAAATTATGATAACGCGGGGTGAAAGTGAACAAGGGTATGCACCACCCGCAGTCACAACGCCCACACGTGTTATTGTAAAATCTGCAATGCGCCAATATGCTGAGGTCAATTATGCTGAAGGTGTACATTTACATGTATGCGAGACTAGATTAGGCATACAGGCCAAACTTGCTGGAATCAAGCACTTAAACCGTCTAGAAAATGTGATGGCACGCATGGAGTGGAAAGATGACACTTACTTTGATGGTTTGATGCTAAATCTACAAAATGACGTGATTGAATGCACGATGAGCAATATTTTCGCACGTTTTAAAGATAAATTATTGACGCCAGATTTAAGCCAATGTGGTGTTGCGGGCATTACTAGGCAAGGTATTATTGGGCTGGCAGCACCACTCAATATCTCAATAGAAACTGCGCAACTGCCTTTAAACAAATTAATTGAAGCAGATGAAATCATTGTCTGTAATAGTTT
>JAYTHN010000453.1:0-8439 GCA_043732505.1 Methylotenera sp. | reverse complement strand
AACCAAAGCTGTTTGACAATGCAGTTTCTACTTTAGTATTTTTAATAGCACTAAGAACAATATTTAAACCCTCTGCCGCTGGATCTAATGTATCAATATTTGCGGAGGCTGCAATAAAGTTATTTTCCATCATAAGTATTGTATAAATAGCTTCATTAACACCAGCTGCACCTAATGCATGCCCAGAAAGTGACTTTGTTGAAGCAATCGCAGGATTTTGATTTCTACCATTTTCGCCAAATACTTCACGTATCGCCTCTAATTCCTTAGTATCGCCTACTGGTGTGCTAGTACCATGCGTATTGATGTAATCAATACTGTCAGAAATACCTTCTAATGCGAGACGCATACAACGTACTGCTCCCTCACCGCTCGGGGCGACCATGTCATATCCATCGGAGGTTGCACCATAACCAATGAGCTCTGCATAGATTTTTGCGCCACGCGCTTTGGCATGCTCATACTCTTCAAGCACTACGATACCACCGCCACCTGAAATGACGAAGCCATCACGATTTGCATCATAAGTACGTGAAGCCTTATCAGGTGTATCGTTGTATTTGGTGGACATGGCACCCATCGCATCAAACAGATATGACAAACTCCAGTGTTCTTCCTCACCCCCACCAGCAAATACAATATCCTGCTTGCCAAGCTGAATCTGCTCCATACCAGCTCCGATGCAATGCGCACTAGTAGAGCAGGCTGAACTGATACCGTAGTTAACACCCTTGATCTTAGCGCCTGTAGCCAAAGTCGCCACGATACCGCTACACATGGCCTTAGTCACCATGTATGGGCCCACACGACGGATACCCTTTTCTGCCAGCACAGCATTACTTTGCTCAATGCTTTCAGTAGAGGGACCACCACCACCCACAATAATGCCAGTGCGTACATTAGAAACAAGATCCTCGCCAAGACCAGCGTCAGCAATCGCCTCTTGCATCGCAATCCAAGCATAGGCATGACCTTTAGCCATAAAGCGCATGAGTTTGCGATCAATCAAATCTTCCACATTCAGATTTTTGATTGAGCCAGCCACATGCGAACGTAGGCCACGATCTGCATATTCTTGCTGAAATGTAATACCAGATTTGCCATTTTGCAAACTATCTAACACTTCAGACTTATTGTTTCCTAAACTGGAAACGATTCCTAAACCAGTAACTACAACACGACGCATCATCGTGTACTCCCTAAAAAATTTAATTCTTATAATTTTACGAATATTTTAACTTATTTTTAATTGTGTTCAATTGAGCGAGATTTTAATTTAAATGTTCTAGAAATTATCGGTGCGTGTAAATAAACCTACGCGTAAATCTTTTGCAGCATAAATTTCACGACCGTCTACTGACATCGTTGCATCAGCAATTCCCATCACTAGTTTGCGCATAATAACCCGTTTTAAATCAATAGTATAAGTAATAGTTTTATGGGTAGATAACACTTGCCCAGAAAACTTTACCTCACCAGCGCCTAATGCACGACCGCGTCCAAGACCACCTTTCCATCCTAAATAAAACCCAACCAATTGCCACATAGCATCTAGCCCTAAACAACCTGGCATCACTGGATCGCCAGGAAAGTGACAGTCAAAAAACCATAGCCCAGGCGCAATGTCCATTTCAGCGATGATTTGGCCCGCACCATGCGCGCCTCCATCTTCTGTTATGGAGACGATACGATCAAACATCAACATCGGTGGCAAAGGTAATTGCGCATTGCCGGCCCCAAACATTTCTCCGCGACCACATTTAAGTAACTCTTCTTTGGTGAAACTATTTTGTTTTAGCATACTTATATACTTATTCAATTATTTTAGTTTAATTAGATATACTCTATTTTCGCTGTAAAACAGATTTTACGAAAGTCTTATTCACTTATTAAGAAAATTTATTAGCTTAACCTTAACAATTAAAACTATATTTTGTTAAATCAGCATTAATTTGCATGAATGTTATTCAAATGTAACTAAGGGGTATACAGACCTGTTTACCCCCAGCAAAAAAAAGTTTACTATGCTTAAACTTCAGTATTTTGTTTAATGTAACTTTTCATCAATAAGTCGGGAAAATTCAATGAGTGACCGTCAGCTAGCCGATTGGCGCATCCATGCGCTTAATTTAGAATCAGAAGTTAATAAAGTAGTGGTAGGGCAAAAAAATCCTATCCGCTTGATTACCACTTCAATTTTTGCCCGTGGCCACGTATTACTAGAAGGGGATGTCGGCGTTGGTAAAACAACTTTACTTCGCGCATTCACTCGCGGCATTGGTGGCGGTTATCAGCGTATTGAAGGTACGATTGATTTGATGCCTAACGATTTGGTTTATCACACTTATCTTGGAGAAGATGGTAAGCCACACGTGAGCCCTGGTCCATTGTTAATGTCTGGTGAAAACCTATCTGTGTTTTTCTTTAATGAAATTAACCGCGCTCGCCCACAAGTGCATTCATTGTTGTTACGTGTGATGGCTGAGCGCAGTTTATCTGCATTCAATACTGAGCATTATTTCCCACACATGATTGTGTTTGCTGATCGAAACCAAGTGGAGAAAGAAGAAACCTTTGAAATTCCATCTGCGGCGCGTGACCGTTTTATGATGGAAATCCCAATTGTGGTTCCTAATGATGATGCCATTATGGAAGCGTTAGTATTTGATACAAAATTTCATAACGTGGATGCTTTAGTGGATACTGTAAAACCTGACGTTTTGCAATTTGACCAACTCAATAGCTTTTCTAGCGTTTTACAAAATAGTATAGATGCCAGCGATACCCTGAAAAAATATGCACTCAATCTTTGGAAAGCGACTAAAGCGCCTTTAGACTACGGAGTAAAAGTATCAGGTGTAGATATGAACCGCTTAGTATTATCAGGAGCTAGCCCACGCGGCATGAGTATGATGCTGCGTGCTGCACGTGTAAATGCTTGGATGAATGAGCGTATTGCAGTGTTACCTGAAGATATTCATGCTGTATTTCACTCTACTGTGGCACATCGTTTAGTATTTAGTCCGATTTATGAGATGCGTCGTACTGAAATTGCGCGCGAAATGTTGGCTGGTATTGTTAATGCAGTTGCAGCACCATAGTTAAATATCGCTAATTCACGATTATGATTGAAGATATTAAATCATTTAGTTATCACATAGGCTGGCGTTCTCGCGGACGTCATCCTGGCCACCACGCAAGTACACAACGAGGCATGGGGATGGAGTTTCGTGGGCATACCACGCTGCTTTCTTACCCCGACCCGCGACGCATCGATATTCGCCAAACCATACGTGACCCACTAGAACAAGTACATGTGCGTCTTTTTAATCAAAAAAGTGCAACGCCTGTTTACGTGATTTGCGATTTGTCTGGCAGTATGAACTTTGGCGCTAAACAGCGAAAAATTAAGCTTGCTGCACAAATCGCTGAATCGGTTGCGCAATCGGCCAGCCAAAATCATGACCCATTTGGCTTTATCGGCTTTGATGAAATCGTCCGTGAGGATTGGATTAGCATTTCTTCATTCAAGTCATATCGCGCAATTGCAATGGCGGAGTCTTTGAAAGAATATCATCCTGAGCCTGTGAATTGTAACGGCATTACTGAAGTTTATCGTTATTTACCACGTGAACGTTCATTGGTATTTTTAATTTCAGACTTCCATATTCCAAATACCGTTTTAGAAGAATCTCTCTCAAATTTATTACGTCACCATATTGTACCTATCGTATTGTGGGATTCAGCAGAGTATAAAAATCTACCTGAATTCGGTTTGACCAATGTATCTGATGCGGAAACTGGTGAAAAACGTACGTTATTTTTACGCAAGAATCTACGCGATAAAATCGTTGCTTCGTTTGAAAGTCGTCGCAAAGAAATATACAACTTATTTATGCGCTTTGATATGCCACCTTTTTATGTTGAAGGTGAGTTTGATGCAGATCTACTGACAGAATACTTCCACCAATTTGTTGCAGCCTAATTGATTGCTATAAAATATAAGTAAAAATACCCTACTATGAAAAAATTCATTCGCATTTTTTATCTATTACTAACATTAAGCATAATGTCATTAAGCTTATTGCCACAAACTGCTTTAGCCATAGATAGCCAAAATTTACCCGACGTGCGCGAAGGTATTGTGACGATCAAGACGATCGATCCAGTCAAATTGGTGGGATATACAGTAGGTGATGTGATTGAGCGTGAAGTGATCTTAACGATTAAAGCACCTTACGCACTGATTGAAACATCACTACCAATTACAGGTTATGAAAAACGCTATAAAGGCCAAGTCATTGGTATTGAGCTTAAAAGTGTTAGTCACAAAAAGGAAGTAAACGATGACAGTGCGACATTTGATATTAAATTAGCCTATCAAGTATTTACCAATAACGTTGTTGCAAAAAATGCGGCACTAGGGCCAGAGTACCTTAACTTAATTAACACGAAAAATAGTAGAGATTTAGTGAAGTATCGTATTCCAAGTCTAGATATTGCAATTTCACCTATCGCTATTTTTGGTCAAGTTAAAATTGAAAATAACATGAGCGACTTCCGTGGGCCGATGCTACTAAGTGATCTTAAAGAAAAAAAGCGACTTAAAGTTGCTATCGCTTTCCTTGCCATCAGTCTGTTAGGATTGCTCTATATATTAGGTATGCGCGCTTGGCTACCAAGGATGGGCGGTGCTTTTGCCAAAGCTTATCGCGCTTTACGTAGACTGCCAAATACATCTGAAGGTTTGAAATCTGCAATTTCTAAAGTGCACGAATCTTTGAATGCCACAGCTGCAATGAGCGTTTTTGGTACGAATTTAGACCAGTTTTTAGTTAGAAAACCAAACTTTGTCCCAATGAAAGCTGAAATTGAACAGTTTTTCAGTTTGTCGCGTCACGTGTATTTTGAACCTAATGTGTCACACAATATAGGTAGCGACCCACTTAATTGGTTGAGAAGTTTTACACGTCGCTGTCGCGATTGTGAGCGTGGCTTAACTCCTGAAATTACGGCTATGAACACTGTCACTCAAAAGACTGGAGTTTAAGTCATGGCGTTCTCTAACCCATGGTTGCTGTGGTTTTTGCCGCTTGCTATATTGCCTTTGCTACTACAACGTGCGCATGCCAAACATTATTCCTGGGTCGACATGCTACCTGCCGACCCATTATCAGATTTAGTTGGCTTAATGCTGAAAATTTTTGCCGTACTCACGCTAGTTTTTATCATTGTCGGATTAGCTGCACCACACACTCACGAACAAAAAGTTGAACGCATTGGTGTGGGCGCTCAAATTGCACTTGTCCTAGACCGTAGCGCTAGTATGGACGACCCTTTTTCTGGTACCACTGACGCTACTGGAAATACCACTGTAGGCGAAACGAAATCTGTCGCCGCAGCAAGATTGATTACTAACTTTGTCAATTCACGTCAACAAGATATGTTTGGCATGATTACTTTCAGTAACTCTGCCATGTATGTTTTACCACTTAGCGAAAACAAAAAAGCGATTATCGCTGCAGTACAAGCCACAGGTGGAAATGCATTGTTTCAAACCAATATTGGTAGCGGCTTAACCAGCGGTGCAGGTTTATTTGACAAGATTCCAGACTCTGGCTCACGCGCATTGATTTTAGTATCTGATGGTGCAGGCCGGATGGATGCTGGTACACAGCAAAAAATCAAAGACTGGTTCGACCGTTTGCATATTAGTTTGTACTGGATTGTATTGCGCCAGCCAGGTGGTTTGAGTATTTTTGATACGAAATATGTACCGCCAGAAAATGCTGCACTACCAGCTGAAATTGAGCTAAATGAATTTTTCAAAACCTTGAAATCTCCTTTTAAAGCCTATGAGGCTGAAGATCCAAAATCATTACAATTAGCGATGAATGATATTAATAATCGTGAAAAAAAACCGATTAAGTATCTAGAAAAGATTCCTGGTCGAGACTATTCAGATGTCTGCTTTATCATCGCGGCCTTGATGATTGCATTATTGTTAGGTGTGAAATATTTAGAGGTTAAAACATGGCACTAAATTTATTGAGCGTTACAAAGGCGTATATTGCAAAAATAAGACGGTTTTTTACAGTTACTAAAATTACGTTGTTGCTGCTAATAATTGCGATAATTTGTGCTTTGAATGCAGTATATTCATATCGCCGTCTAAAACAAATTGATGTATTTAACCTAGCTGTTAGCACGGGTAAACCACCTGAAACTGATTTGCAAAGTTTTGAAGCGAAATTTTCAACTGCATATTGGCTAGCTAAAAACGAACGCTATAAAGAAGCAACCTTATTGTTTAACAAAGCCCTTAACAACGCTGATAATACCCAAAAAGCGGCCATTCAATATAACTTAGGTAATATTTTCTTTAGGCGTGGCTTAGCGATTAATGGCGCGAATATGACTGTACGTGATGAAGCTGAATATCTATTTGTCCAAGCTAAAACCGCCTATCAACAATCATTAAGGCTCGATAACTCCTTTTGGGATGCACGGCACAATATGGATAGGATTTTAACTATGATGCCGGGTACGCCAACTCCAGGCGTAGGTGACAGTGACACACCTGGCTTAATAATGGGCAGTATTCCAGTTGGCTTGCCATAAGGATCGATGAGTCATGCATAAGCTATTTAATTACTTCCGGCATCGTCATGATGCAGCCTTACTGTTAGCATCGCTATTATTGCTAATAATTGCGCTATTTAACCCAAAATTACCCATTAAACGTGATATTTATAGTTATATGTTTGTAGTAGACATTTCACAAAGTATGAATGTGATTGATAAAAAACTGGATGGCAAGCCAGCAACTAGAATGGCTTTTACGCAAGATATGCTCCATCAGATAATTGGTGAGTTGCCGTGTGGTACTAATGTCAGCATGGCTTTGTTCGCTGGTGTAAGTATTGCTGCGCTTTATACCCCTATTGAAGTGTGTGATAACTTTGATGCTATCAATGATACAATAGATCATTTAGATTGGCGAACTGCTTGGTCTGGCAATAGTAGAATACGCACCAGCATGCTGGGCGTTGCTAGAACGATTCGTTCTTTTCCAGAACCAGCCCAGGTCGTTTTTTTCACTGATGGTGAAGAAGCACCAAAATTACACGTATTTAACACACAAGATTTGACTAACTTTCAAGGAGGTGAAGGCTGGATATTAGTTGGTATAGGGGGCGACAAAGGCTCACCAATCCCTAAATTGGATGAACATGATCAATTGATTGGGTATTGGTCCGGTGAAAGCTTTGCGATGCAACCAGGTATTGCACAAATTTCAGAAGCAAATATTGGCACACGAAACGATAATGTTGCAGATAGCTCTAGTGATAGATATTTATCTAAGTTAGATGAAGCGTATCTAAAAACACTTTCAAAAGAAGTAAATGGTGTTTACGTGCGTGGTGATGGTGTGCAAGATGTATTAGGGGCAATGAAAAACCAAAAACCGGCGCGTAGAGATAAAGCCGGCTTTGAATTACGTTGGATATTGGCGAGCTTGGCTGGACTAATTTTTATACTGGCTTATACACCAAAACACCCATTCAAAGAATTAAATGTGCAATGGCATAATCTATTGAATCGTAAACGTAGAGTCGCCAGTTCAATCAATAAAGGCTGATGTCTCAAAGCCTAGCATTAAACTAACTGAACTTAAATGTCGGCATCTTAATTTACAAACTATAGCGATTCAGACTGATGGTTGCGTTGGTATCTCCAGCGCAACCAAACACGTAACTGCCTATAATGCTCGGCATCAACGGCATCAGGGAAAATAACTAGATGCTGCTTAAATAAAAATTTTAGCCACGAACGCTCTTTAATTTGACTATTGAGTACAGTCAAATATGGCGTCACTGTGATATTTTCTTGTACGCTCACCTCTAATATTTTTCCATCTTTACGTATTAATTTTAGCTGATTGTTAATATCTATTTTGAGTGCAACACATGCGCTTGGCAGCAACCTTAAACCATGTTTGAGCACAGCATATGAGCCTGTCGATATAATCAGAGCAAGTAGTATAAAATTAATTTGGCTAGCGATTGCTAGCAGCATTACAATACAGCAAGCACTTACAATCATTAATGAAAGTGATGCAGTGAATGTGATTGAAGGCTTGAAATTAAGGTGTATTGGCTTCATCTTTACTATAAGAAATCCTGTAACAAGTGATTAATAAAAAAGTAAGTAATCAGAAATTTAAGCAAAGGTTAGTATGCACACGCAACAATGGCAGCAATTTCTTCAAGAATCATCGGCTGATATAGTCATTGAAAATAATAAAGTAATTAACTTCGGCAACGCCACTGCTGAGCATCTGGCGCTGCACAATGATACCGTAATATGTGATTTATCTCATATTGGATTACTACAGTTAGAGGGTGCAGATGCGCTGACATTTTTACAAGGTCAAGT
>JAYTHN010000452.1:0-8448 GCA_043732505.1 Methylotenera sp. | reverse complement strand
TAATCGCTGCCGTTAATGTTGTTTTACCATGATCCACGTGGCCAATCGTGCCAACGTTGACGTGCGGCTTGGTCCGTTCGAATTTACCTTTTGCCATTTACTTTTCCTCTGAATCAATATTTTATAGAAATCATATTACTTATTTCTTGTTCATGATGGCTTCCGCCACGTTTCTTGGTGCTTCTATGTAATGCTTAAACTCCATACTATAAGAAGCACGGCCTTGCGACAATGAACGTACAGTAGTTGAGTAACCGAACATCTCTGCCAATGGCACTTCTGCACGAATCACTTTACCTGTTGCATTGTCTTCCATACCTTGAATCATACCGCGACGTGATGACAAGTCACCCATAATGTCACCCATGTAATCTTCTGGCGTTTCAATTTCAACAGCCATCATCGGCTCGAGCAAAATTGGATCCGCTTTACGCATACCATCTTTAAAGCCGATAGACGCGGCCATTTTAAAGGCATTCTCGTTCGAGTCAACATCATGGTATGAACCATCAAACAAAGTCACTTTTACGTCAACTACTGGGAAACCAGCCAAAATACCTGCTGGTATCGTTTCGCGCAAACCTTTTTCAACAGCCGGGATGAATTCGCGTGGCACTGTACCGCCTTTAATCGCATCAATGAACTCAAACCCTTTACCTGGCTCATTTGGCTCCATAATTAACCAAACGTGACCGTACTGACCTTTACCGCCAGATTGCTTAACGAATTTACCTTCAACTTCGACTTTCTTTTTAATCGCTTCACGATAAGCTACTTGAGGCGCACCTACGTTCGCTTCAACGTTAAACTCACGACGCATACGGTCAACCAGAATCTCAAGATGCAACTCACCCATACCAGAAATAATGGTTTGATTCGTTTCTTCATCTGTTTTAACGCGGAAAGATGGATCTTCTTGTGCTAAACGATTTAAAGCAACGCCCATTTTCTCTTGGTCAGCTTTAGTTTTCGGCTCAACCGCCACGTGAATCACTGGCTCAGGAAATATCATACGCTCGAGAATGATTTCTTCATTTACTGCACATAAAGTATCACCAGTAGTCGCTTCTTTTAAACCAATCGCAGCGGCAATATCTCCTGCACGCACTTCAGTTAAAGGCTCACGCGCATTGGCATGCATTTGCACAATACGGCCAATACGCTCTTTTTTACCTTTGATTGGGTTATAAACGGTATCGCCTGCGTTTATAACACCAGAATATACGCGGAAGAAAATCAGTTGACCAACAAATGGATCAGTCATAATTTTGAATGCCAATGCAGAGAATTTCTCATCATCAGAAGCTTTTAAGAAGATTTCGTTACCATCTTCATCTTCAGCACGTGTTGGCGGAATATCTGTCGGAGCAGGCATTAACTCAACCACTTTATCCAACATTGCTTGCACGCCTTTGTTCTTAAACGCTGAACCGCATACCATAGGCACGATCTCAAAGGCAATGGTACGAATACGCAAGCCCTTCATGATATCTTCTTCTGATAACTCACCTTCTTCAAGGTATTTGTTCATTAGCTCTTCATTAGCTTCAGCAGCAGCTTCTACCATATTTTCGCGCCATTTATCGCACTCAGCTTTTAAGTCAGCTGGAATTTCACGATAGTCGAACTTCATACCCTGAGATTCATCATCCCAATAAATTGCTTTCATCTTAATTAAATCAATAACGCCTTCAAACTTATCTTCAGCACCTATTGGCACTTGCAAAGGAATTGGATTAGCTTTTAGACGTGCACGCATTTGATCGTACACTTTAAAGAAATTAGCACCAGCACGATCCATCTTATTGACGAACGCCAAACGTGGCACTTTATATTTGTTGGCTTGACGCCATACAGTTTCAGATTGTGGTTGAACACCACCCACAGCGCAGTACACCATACATGCACCATCTAGGACACGCATTGAACGCTCTACTTCAATGGTAAAGTCAACGTGACCGGGGGTATCAATAATATTAATACGATGTTGATCAAATTGACCAGCCATACCTTTCCAGAAGCAAGTCGTTGCCGCTGAAGTAATAGTAATGCCGCGCTCTTGCTCTTGCTCCATCCAGTCCATCGTGGCAGCGCCATTATGCACTTCACCAATCTTATGGTTGACACCTGTGTAAAACAAAATACGCTCCGTAGTTGTCGTTTTACCTGCGTCAATATGCGCAGAAATACCAATGTTACGGTAGCGTTCAATAGGGGTTATACGAGCCACGGCTATTACCTTTACTTAATATTATTGCTTAAATTCTTAAAGAGCAATTGGCCTAAGGGTAAACCTAGGCCAATTAAAAAACATTCAATCAATACAAATACTAAAAAATACTAGAATCTGAAATGTGAGAACGCTTTATTCGCTTCTGCCATACGGTGAACTTCTTCACGTTTTTTCATTGCTGAACCACGACCTTCAGAAGCTTCAGCTAACTCAGCAGCTAAACGCAAGCCCATTGATTTCTCACCACGCTTACGCGCAGCATCACGCAACCAACGCATTGCCAACGCACTACGACGGCTTGGACGAACTTCTACAGGCACTTGATAGTTAGCACCACCGACGCGGCGGCTTTTTACTTCGACTAACGGACGTAGGTTTGTTAAAGCAAGTGTAAACACTTCAAGCGCATCTTTACCAGTTTTAGTGGCTAATTGATCAAACGCGCCGTATAAAATACGCTCAGCAACAGATTTTTTTCCGCCTGTCATTAATACGTTTACAAATTTAGACACTTCTTGGCTGCCAAATTTTGGATCTGGAAGAATGTGGCGCTTAGGTACTTCTCTACGTCTTGGCATAATTTTCTCTATTATTTACTTTTTGCTGGCAACTGCACTAGCAAGGCTTTATGAAGCCGCATGTTTATAATTATTTCTTTACATTACAATATATTTATTACAGCAATATATTTACTACCGCTAAATTATTTAGCCGCTTTACCTTCTTTAGGACGTTTAGCACCGTATTTAGAACGTGACTGTTTACGGTCTTTAACACCAGCCGTATCCAAACTACCACGCACCATATGGTAACGCACACCTGGCAAATCTTTTACACGACCACCGCGCAATAGCACAACACTATGCTCTTGTAAGTTATGACCTTCACCACCGATGTAGCTAATCACTTCGTAGCCATTTGTTAATCGCACTTTCGCAACTTTACGTAGCGCAGAGTTAGGCTTTTTAGGTGTTGTTGTGTATACACGAGTACAAACACCTCGTTTTTGTGGACATGATTCAAGTGCAGGCACTTTACTTTTCGTGACCACTTTAGCGCGTGGCTTACGTATTAACTGATTGATGGTTGGCATTGCCTATAACCTCTAATGATGTTCTTTTAAATATGTCTTATATTAAGTTCGCCAACTGAAAACGAATCCAAAATTGAATTCAATTTATACCTTAGCAAAACAAGCCGAGATAGCAATGTCTGTTAAGACAATATGGCTATCCTGAAAAACCCTACATTCTATTTACCGAGACTTTTATTGTCAAGGTTTATCCCACCGATGTTGCAACTAAAGTGCAACATCGGTAGCAATAACAATTACATGTAAATAGTTTGATTTATTCCATAGCAACTTCGCTACTTGCTTCTGCAGCAACTGCTTCAACTTCTAATGGTACTTCTGCAAATAACATTTCTTTTGCAGAAGTACTGTTAGCAGCCGCGGCACGCTTGCGCGTTTCATGGTAAGCCAAACCTGTACCTGCTGGAATTAATCGACCAACAATTACGTTTTCTTTCAATCCACGTAATTCATCACGTTTACCTAAAATAGCTGCTTCGGTTAATACACGTGTAGTTTCTTGGAATGACGCTGCTGAAATAAATGAGTCTGTTGAAAGTGATGCTTTAGTAATGCCAAGCAATACATACTCAAATTCAGCCGGACGTTGATTAATCGCAATGACCGCTTCATTTTTCGCTAATAGATCAGCACGCTCAACTTGCTCGCCCATAATAAAGCTCGTATCACCAGCATCTGTTACACGTACACGACGTAACATTTGACGCACAATGACTTCAATATGTTTATCATTAATCTTAACGCCTTGTAGACGATACACGTCTTGTACTTCATCAATGATGTAACGTGCTAATGCTTCGCGACCTTGTAAGCGCAAGATGTCTTGCGGCTCAGCTGGACCATCCACAATACTTTCACCTTTAGTGACCACTTGACCATCATGCGCTGTCACGTGTTTATCTTTAGGTATCAAGAATTCGTGAGTAATGCCATCTAAATCCGTAATCACTAAACGTTGTTTACCTTTAGTATCTTTACCGAAAGAAACCGTACCCGTCACTTCAGCCAACATACCAGCATCTTTAGGTGAGCGCGCTTCAAACAATTCAGCTACGCGTGGTAGACCACCGGTAATATCACGTGTTTTAGATGACTCTTGTGGAATACGGGCTAGCACTTCACCCACACCCACTTCTTGACCATCTTTAACCGTAATAATACAACCCAGCTGGAATGTGATATTGACAGATTGATCACTACCTGTGATTTTTACTTCTACACCGTTAGCATCAAGCAATTTCACTTGCGGACGTAAACCTTTAGTTTGGCCTGCACGTTGTTTAGGATCAATTACCACTAATGATGACAAGCCTGTTACGTCATCGATTTGTTTAGCAACCGTTATACCTTCTTCAACGTTTTCAAACTTGATATGACCTGCATACTCAGTAATGATTGGTCGAGTATGTGGATCCCATGTTGCCATGACTTGACCCGCTTTTACAGTTTTACCATCCGTAATCTGCAATGTCGCACCGTATGGTACTTTATGACGCTCACGTTCACGGCCATTCTCATCGGCAATAATCACTTCACCATTACGTGAAATTACTACTTGCTCATTACGTGCATTGGTTACATAACGCATGGTAGAAGTGAAATTCATCACACCATTCGATTTACTTTCAATCTGCGATACTGAAGCCGCACGTGACACCGCTCCACCAATGTGGAACGTACGCATAGTCAACTGTGTACCAGGTTCACCAATGGATTGTGCAGCAATCACACCTACTGCCTCACCCATACTGATCAACTTGCCACGACCTAAGTCACGACCGTAACATTTAGCACAAATACCATAACGGGTATCGCAAGTTAAGGCAGTGCGCACTTTGACCTCATCTATACCTAAGGCATCTATATGCTCAACTTCGTCTTCACCGAGCAAAGTACCTGCTAGATAAATCACTTCTTGTGTTTCAGTATTAATGACATCAAGCGCTGCTGTACGACCTAAAATACGATCATGTAACGGCTCAATTACCTCACCACCTTTAACAAGCGCTTTAGTCACTAAACCATCGCTAGTCCCGCAATCATGCTCAGTGACCACTAAGTCTTGCGTTACATCGACCAAACGACGTGTCAAATAACCTGAGTTCGCTGTTTTCAATGCTGTATCGGCCAAGCCTTTACGTGCACCGTGGGTAGAAATAAAGTATTGCAGTACGTTCAAGCCATCACGGAAGTTAGCTTTAATCGGAGTTTCAATGATAGAGCCATCTGGTTTCGCCATCAAACCACGCATACCTGCTAACTGACGCACTTGAGCCGCAGAGCCACGCGCACCAGAGTCGGCCATCATGTAAATAGCGTTGAATGATTCTTGACGTATCGGCTTACCTGCCTTGTCTTTTACCTGTTTACCATCAGCATCTAATACATCTTCTTCACGCAGTTGTTTCATCATGGCATCAGCCACTTTGTCACCCGCACGACCCCAGATGTCGACTACCTTATTGTAGCGCTCACCTTGAGTGACCAAGCCTGATACGTATTGGTCTTCAATTTCTTTCACTTCAGCATCAGCCGCAGCAATCAGTTGCTCTTTCTCTAACGGCACTAACATATCGTTAATGCTGATAGAAATACCTGCTTTGGTTGCGTAGGTATAACCCGTATACATCAATTTATCAGCAAAAATAACCGTTTCGCGAATACCAACTTTACGGAAGCTGGCGTTAATAAGCTTTGAAATCTCTTTCTTTTTCAATGCTTTATCAATGTTGCTAAATGCTAAACCAGCTGGCAGGATTTCTGACAACAAAGCACGGCCAACGGTGGTGTCGTAACGCGTGAATTTTTCAGTTTTAACACCGTCTAAATCTAGCTCGTATTCTTTGATACGCACGGTAATTTTCGCATGAATATCAATCAAACCCTGATCGAATACGCGTTGCACTTCTTTCACATCTGCAAATCGCATACCCTCACCGCGAGCTAATACTTTGTCGCGTGTCATGTAATACAAGCCTAATACGATATCTTGTGAAGGCACGATAATCGGCTCACCGTTTGCTGGTGACAGCACGTTATTTGAAGCTAACATAAGCGTACGTGCTTCCATTTGCGCTTCTAGCGACAATGGAACGTGAACAGCCATTTGGTCACCATCGAAGTCGGCGTTGAATGCCGCACAAACGAGTGGATGCAATTGAATGGCTTTACCTTCGATCAAGATTGGCTCGAACGCTTGAATACCCAAACGGTGCAATGTAGGCGCACGGTTAAGTAATACTGGATGCTCACGAATCACGTCTTCCAAGATATCCCAGACTTCTGGTCCTTCTTCTTCAACTTTTTTCTTCGCAGCTTTAATCGTTGTCGCAATGCCTAACACTTCCAATTTATGGAAAATGAATGGTTTGAATAATTCCAACGCCATTTTTTTCGGTAAACCGCATTGGTGCAGTTTTAATTGCGGTCCAACCACAATCACTGAACGACCTGAGTAATCCACACGTTTACCCAATAAGTTTTGACGGAAACGACCGCCCTTACCTTTAATCATATCAGCGAGTGATTTCAATGGACGTTTGTTAGCGCCAGTCATCACTTTACCGCGACGACCGTTGTCTAGTAGTGAATCCACCGCTTCTTGCAACATACGTTTTTCGTTACGTACGATAATTTCTGGTGCTTTCAACTCTAACAAGCGTTTTAAACGATTGTTACGGTTAATCACGCGACGATATAAATCGTTCAAGTCTGACGTTGCAAAACGACCACCATCCAATGGTACCAATGGACGTAGTTCTGGTGGTAATACTGGCAAGATTTCAAGAATCATCCACTCTGGTTTAATGCCAGATTTTTGGAATGCTTCTAGTACTTTTAAGCGTTTAGCGATTTTCTTAATTTTTGCTTCAGAGCCAGTTGCACCTAGGTCTTGACGCAATTGCACGACTTCACGCTCAATATCCATCGTACGTAATAACTCACGCACCGCTTCAGCACCCATTACCGCATTGAACTCATCACCGTATTCTTCTACTTTTGCTAAGTAGTCATCTTCAGTCAACAATTGACCGCGTGTGAGTGGCGTCATGCCAGGATCAACGACGATAAATGCTTCGAAGTACAATACGCGTTCGATATCACGCAAAGCGATATCCAACACCATACCTAAACGACTTGGTAGTGATTTTAAGAACCAAATGTGCGCAACAGGTGAAGCAAGATCGATATTACCCATACGCTCACGACGTACTTTAGATAAAGTAACCTCAACACCACATTTTTCGCAGATGACACCGCGATGTTTTAAGCGTTTGTATTTACCACAAAGACACTCGTAATCTTTTATTGGGCCAAAGATTTTTGCGCAAAACAAGCCATCACGCTCAGGCTTGAAAGTACGATAGTTGATCGTTTCTGGCTTTTTAACTTCGCCATATGACCATGAACGGATTTTTTCAGGTGAAGCGAGCGCGATCTTAATCGCATCGAACTCTTCTTCTTGGGTTACCTGTTTGAATAAGTCTAATAGAGCTTTCATGTGAATTCTCTCCTTCAATGCACCCTAAGGCGCATGATTTTTTTAAATTTAATTACGGTCTAGGTCAATATCGATAGCAAGTGAGCGAATTTCTTTCACTAACACGTTAAATGATTCAGGCATGCCGGCATCAATTTTGTGTTCGCCTTTGACAATATTTTCATACACTTTAGTACGGCCATTGACGTCATCTGACTTCACTGTCAACATTTCTTGCAGTGTGTAAGAAGCACCATAAGCCTCTAGTGCCCAAACCTCCATCTCACCGAAGCGCTGACCACCAAATTGCGCTTTACCGCCCAATGGTTGTTGCGTTACCAATGAATATGGACCAGTTGAACGTGCATGCATTTTGTCATCAACCAAGTGATGTAATTTCAATACGTGCATATAGCCAACAGTGACAGGGCGCTCAAAAGCATCACCAGTACGACCATCAAACAATTTCACCTGTGTTTTACCAGCAGAGAATTGCAATTGTTTAGTACGTGGGTCATTGTCCGGGAATGCTAAATCTAGCATCGCTTTAATATCAGACTCTGCTGCACCATCAAATACTGGTGTCGCGAAAGGTACACCATCTTGCAAGTTTTTAGCTAACTCAAGCACTTCAGTATCAGA
>JAYTHN010000451.1:0-8456 GCA_043732505.1 Methylotenera sp. | reverse complement strand
CAGCATTACGCGCCCAAAGAGACACTTGGTGGCGCTGGCTGATATTCATTGCCAAAGCGGTACCCCAAGCGCCTGCACCGAGTACTGCAATTTTTTTTGAGCCAGCTTTCGCCATTTAGTTAAAACCCCAAGTAGACGAAATTAGAATGTATCCTGCTGCACCATCCCGATGTTTGATTTTAATCCAGCCATTATTGAGCTTTGCCTCTATAACCTCTAACACTACATCTTTTTCTACATTAGCGACCAAACTAGAGGTCAAGTCTGGCTCTTGTCTAATCTCAGCACGGTTCGCGGTGACCAGCACTGTAGCTTTACTTGATAGCTGCTTAGCCTCCACCCAACTAATACTGCCTTGCGCATCACGCACTTTTAGCCAATCACCCAAGTTGACCACAATTTCGACTGGGTAATACTGGCTTATAAGTAAGATTTTTTTAGCTGCATTAGAAGGCGCGTCATAAAGCACGGCCTTGGGAACAGAAACTGAGCGGAACTCCAAGGCTAATGCCGAAATTGGCATTAGCCCTATAACAAAAGCAACTGTTAGCGCTAAGAAAAAATTCTTAGTGTTTTGGGGTTGCATCCGCTTGCTCTGCTTGTTGTTGCTTTTGTTGCGCAAATAACGCTTCAAAGTTTATTGGATTGAGTAATACTGGTTGAAAACCTGCACGAACCACTAGGTCAGAAACGGTTTCACGTGCATAAGGGAATAGAATATTTGGGCAAGTAATCCCAGCGATCATTTCCATGTTTTCTTCTGGCACGTTACGAATTTGGAAAATACCGGCTTGTGTAACTTCAACCAAGAACACCGTTTTATCTTCAATTTTTGAAGTGACAGTCACTTTAATCGCTACTTCAAATACGCCATCTTCAAGCATTTGTGCAAAATTACCTAACTCAATACTGATTTGCGGTTGCGTGCGGTCTGTAAAAATTTGTGGCGCATTAGGGATTTCTAATGATGCATCTTTAACATAAATTTTCTCAATACTAAAACCTGCAGCCTGTGCTGAGCTGTCTTGTTCTGTTGCGTTATTATCATCTTGTGCCATAGCTTTCTACTTAAAATAAGGGGTTAATTGAATAAGTTATTACTTTGCAAAAATAGCATTTTAGCAGAATTTAGCAAATTAGCCTTTAATGCGATGGCTTTCTAATCATTGAAAGTTTGACGACTAGAACTCTAATTACAGGAGTTCTAACGACTTGAGCTCTGATAAAGAGACTTTTAATTTCTAGTGATCACCTTGAAAGCAAAGGGTCTAGCCCACCCGCTAAATCTAACGCGCGCAAATCATCAAAACCACCGATATGACAATCGTCAATATAAATTTGTGGTACAGACCGACGTCCTGTTTTTGCTATCATTTCAACGCGCTGTTCAGGTTGCAAATCAATCCGTATTTTATTTATATTGGCCACGCCCTTACTGGTGAGTAAGCGCTCAGCATTAATGCAATATGGGCATACTGCCGAGGTATACATTGTTACGTTAGGCATCAGCTTGGGTCTTTTACAATTTCATCATTTGCTGCTACTAAAGCTGCCGTTAATTTTTTTGTCATAGCTTTAGTGGCCGCTTTGGCAGGAGCATTATTTATCTGTTTTACAACAGGCAATTTAGCACTTACCCAAGCACTTAAACCACCTTGCAAATTACTGACCTGCGTAAACTCAGCTTTACGCAAAATATCACATGCCTTGGCTGAGCTTGCGCCTCGTTGGCAATTGACCAAAATCGCTTTATTTTTATATTTCTTGAGCTCACCTAAACGCGCCTCTAAGTGAGCAAGTGGAATATGCATGGCGTCTGCAATGTGGCCTGCCGCAAACTCAGCATCATCACGCACATCTAGCACAAGTGCATTTGAACGGTTAATAAATGTCACGGCTTCAGGCGCTGTCAGGTTAGGTACACCGCCTGCATTCTTTTTGAACATAGGGATCAACAACATAATGGCAGAGCCAATGGCCAAACCAATTAATAATATGTTACTTCTAATAAAATCCACACAATTCCTCTCAGGTTTTAGTAGCGTTAACATGGCAAAATTAGCCATATTATTCAATACGACATTGATATAAATGTTTCACAAAATAAACACAAAAATAGACATGAAAAAAAGCCGAAAAAATACCGACCCATGAAGCTAAATTTATAAACAGATTTTACGGTGTTATAAGCTAAAATAGTGGCATTATTATTAAATTTTCCAAGTAAATATTGAGCCTGAATATTATGCCACCATCCGCGAACGTTACCCCAGTATGCCTACTTATTTTAGATGGCTTTGGTTACCGTGAAGAAACTACTGATAACGCTATTGCACAAGCACGTAAACCTAACTTAGACGCGCTTTGGAAAGCATATCCACACACGCTGATTAATGCTTCTGAGCATTATGTAGGTTTGCCAGAAGGACAAATGGGCAACTCTGAAGTTGGTCACCTGAACATTGGTGCAGGCCGTGTGGTGTTTCAAGACTTTGAGCGTATTAATAATAGTATTGCAAATGGTGATTTTTTTGAACATGCCACGCTGAAAACTGCATTACTCAATCTTAAAAGCAACAATAAAGCGCTACATATTTTTGGGCTGTTATCTGATGGTGGAGTGCATAGCCATCAATCTCACATTCATGCCATGCTGGAGATGGCTGCAAAATTGGGTTTGAGCAAAGTATATTTGCACGTGTTCTTAGATGGCCGCGATACGCCACCAATCAGCGCAGCGCCATTTATTGCAGCATTAGAGGCTAAAATCAAAGTCTTAGGTGTTGGTAAAATAATTTCTGTGAGCGGTCGCTTTTATAGTATGGATCGCGATAAACGCTGGCCTCGGGTAGAAGCCGCCTATGCAATGATTACAGAAGGTATTGGGGAGTTTACCAAAGCGAGTGCCAGTGAAGCATTACAAAGCGCATATGCACGCGGCGAAAATGATGAATTTGTAAAATGTACCACCATCCGCAAACCTAATGAAGCGCCAATTAAATTGGAAGATGACGATTTAGTTGTTTACATGAACTTTAGGTCAGACCGCGCGCGCCAGCTCACTCATGCAATTTTAGGTGAAACGTTTGATGGATTTAACCGCAGACATGTGCCTAAGTTAGCAGGTTACTTTACGCTAACTATGCACGATGTAAAAGAAACTAAAGCCACGGCTATTTTCCCACCCCATGCAGTTAAAAATACTTTTGGTGAATATCTTTCCAGCCTAGGTTTAACGCAACTACGTATTGCTGAAACTGAAAAATATCCGCACGTTACTTTCTTTTTTAATGGTGGTGATGAAACTGTATTTGCTGGTGAGGACCGTATATTAGTGCCATCTCCATCGGTACCTACATACGATATGCAACCTGAAATGAGTGCTTACGAGCTCACTGAAAAATTAGAAGAAGCCATTTTAAGCCGCCAATATAATGCCATCATTTGCAACTATGCCAATGGTGATATGGTGGGCCATACTGGCGATTTACAAGCAGCAATTAAAGCCATTGAAACTCTAGATATTTGTGTAGGCCGTGTCGTAGAAGCCATGCAAAGTATAGGTGGAGAAGTGATTGTGACCGCTGACCATGGTAATGCAGAAGTCATGTTTGATGTTGAAAATAATCAACCACATACGCAACACACCACGAACTTAGTACCATTATTTTACATAGGTCGCCAAGCGACACTCACCGCAAACGGCTCGCTTTCTGATTTAGCGCCCACATTATTGAAAATGATGGGCGTTCCACAACCTATTGAAATGACAGGAAAAAGTATTGTTAATTTTCAATAGTCTGAATCATGCACACATTAAGTAACATGTTATTTTGAACAAGAAATTATTAGGGCATGGCCAACTTACTCGCACATCAATGTGTTTAGCGATAGCCGGATTGTTAATTGCCCACACTGCATCAGCGTATGCTACAAAAAAATCTGAACAATCTAAACAAAGTTTAAATGATGTCCAAGAGCGCTTAGAATCGCTCAAAAAAGAACTCGACAACTCACAAGAAGCCCACAAAGACGCAGCAGACGCACTAAAAGAAAGTGAATTGGCGATTAGCATTGCCAATAAAAAACTATTTGATATTAACCATCAGCAGCAGCAAAATAAAAAAACGCTCACACAATTACAAGCTGATTCATTCGCTGCGAACCAAAGCCTTAGTCAGCAACAAAAACTATTAAGTAGTCAGCTCTGCGAACAATACATTCACGGTGAGCAAAGTTACGTGCAAATGATTTTGCAAAGTGAGCACCCCAGCGCCATTACGCGCGACTTACATTATTTTTCATATATCGCAAAAGCACGTGCGGCATTGATAAATAAAATGCAAGGTAATTTAACCAAAATCAATAAACTGAATGATCAAACTGCTTCAGCATTGAAAGAAGTGGCTGAGTTAAAACAAAAGAAAATCGAAGAACGCCAAGCTTTACAGACACAAAAAGTAGCCAAGTCTAAAGTGGTCAGTACGCTGTCGCAAAAAATTGCTGCACAACGTGGCGAAATCAAAAAATTAAGTCGTGATGAAAAACGGCTATCTGAATTGGTTGAGCGTCTAGCGAGAATTATTCCACCACCCGCTAAAAAAATACCGCTGAAAAAAGTCGCATCGGCTAAAAACATTACTTCGCAAAAAAATAACACCTCAGATATTACTGAAAACAACAAACCATCAAAAGAAATTGTAGCTAATAATAATACTTTATCTAACAACACTATTCCGAGCAATGAGTTCACAGGCGCGAATTTTGCCGCGCTTAAAGGCAAGTTACGCCTGCCAGTACGTGGCAACGTGACTAATCGATTTGGTGCCGGTCGTGAAGACAGTGGAATCTCATGGAAAGGTCTGTTTATTAGCGCTAACGAAGGTGCGGAGGTCAAATCTGTAGCCAATGGCCGCGTAGTATTTGCCGATTGGTTACGTGGTTTTGGTAATTTGATTATCGTAGATCATGGTGATGGATATATGAGTCTATATGGTAATAATCAAGCAGTATTGAAGCAGGTAGGTGACACAGTACGTGCTGGTGACGCAATTGCATCAGTAGGCAACAGCGGCGGTAATGAGTCTAATGGACTTTATTATGAGCTACGCAGGCAAAGCCGCCCTTTTGACCCGCTTAGTTGGAGTAACGTAAATTAATTGGTTAACGTTTATAAGCTTGAATAAACATATATTAATAAAAAAGCACACCTTAGAGTGCTTTTTTATTAATGCCTACTGAATAGCAGGGGAGTATATTATCAATTACTTAGCTGCTGGTGCTGCATCTGCAGCTGGTGCCCCCTCAGCAGGCGCGGCTTCTGCGGCAGGCGCAGTTACATCAATGGTTATGCCTGGCACACGCTCTTCAGCTGTTGGCTCGTAACCGCCGCCACTTGCCTTTTCTACTGGCGCTTCAACGACTGCTGGCACTGCTACAACTGCTGGTGCTGGCACAGCTTTAACTGGTGCAGCCTCTTCTTTTTTACCACAACCAACCATCAACAAACCAGCGACACTTAAAACCAACATAGAGCGTAATAATACTGACATAGTCATTCCTTTTTTTCGTGAAAATATTATACATTCTAGGATTTTACATTACTGAGCTCACCGTTAAATAACAACCGTAAAGCTCGAAAGTTTTAAACCTACAAAACTATTTGAAATATTCTAACTTAAGTTCCTTACTCTGCGAATAAAAATAATTTAAGCCGGTATGCGTAATGTTTGTACTGGGTAAATTTTATCTGTGCTACTTAACATGGGCTTGTTCGCTTCAAAAATCTTCATATATGCATTAGCACTGCTATATTGCGCTTTTGCTACATGCAATAAAGTATCGCCACTCGCCACAGTATAAAATACTGGTTCTGCTGCTGCCTCTACAACACTCAACTGGTCTACACATTCTCCACACCCGCTAAATTACCGCAACATAATAAGATTTTCTCTTTATCTTCTTGCGTTGCTGCCATACCTTGGACAATGACTGTTGATGATGCTCCATCAAAACTAATGGTTAAACCATCCGCCGTTAAATTCATTTTTTGTACTTAGCTAGCAATCGCATCTGCAGCCGCATTGTTAGCGGCATCAATACTCACTGGTATTGGGTCTGCTTTCCCCACCACATCCGCGGACTTTTCCGCGCCTATGCCAAATAACTTTTCACCTGCATTTTTGATAAATTAAATATACCCATGACTTTTCTCCCATGTTGATATTACTGTTTTACAGTACTAACTTTCAGCAAAAATTTAGAAAATTACTTACACTTAATTTGTAATTTATAGGCTATTAATAATATGGTCAATGTTAGCTTTGCATAAAACACTTAAATTCACAGTTGTTTACATATCGTTTTTACATAAACCTATTTTATATAGAGTGCTAGACGTCACATAGGTAACCATCACATCATTTGTATCAAGATGACATAATTTGAAAAGTGCTAAAGTAAAAATTTTGAAAGTATTTGCGCTCGGACAAAAGCACCTTTAGCATAAGCTTCTAGTTCATACGAGTTTTTCCAATACCCATGACGCGATGCCCATAAATACTTGAGTATTGTCATGCCAGATAAATACTGCTCTACATGGGTAAGTTCATGCGCTAGTAACTCAATGTTTGCCGCAAAGCTAACAGTGTCAATACTTGGTTTATCAAACTTTGTACGAAAATAAACGCGATGTTTTAACACCACTGCACACATACTTTTACGCAACCAAAACGGCACAGATCCTTCAATAATACGTGCGGCATTTAATGTAGGTGATTGAAAATAAGGACTAAGCAAGGTTAGTTCGTCATCATTTAACGTTCGCTCTAAGCTACTCAGGTGACGCCGTTCAAACATTATTCACCAATCAAATGGAGTATTACATTACTCGAGCTTGCTAAATGACGATGCTCATATAAAAACACGCCTTGCCACTGGCCTAAAGCTGCATTGTAGTCTACAAGTGGAATAGATAAATGTGTTTGTGTCAGCGCTGTCCTAACATGAGCGGGCATATCGTCTGGACCTTCCACCGTATGAATAAATAATGGGTCGCCATCAGGGACTAGTCTGTTAAAAAATGCTTCCAAATCCACCAGCACATCGCGGTCATAGTTTTCAGTAATCACCAAACTGGCTGAAGTATGTTGAATGAATAAAGTGATCAGACCCGTACGCAAACAGCTATGCTTCACCAAATCCATCACTTGGGGCGTAATGTCATAAAGCTTTCGGCCTTGAGTACTAATGCTGAGTTGATGTGTTTTTTTGTTGCATTAATGTAACTTGCTTAATTTGTACTATCTAAAACCCCAAGGCCTATAAAACCCGCCACCCCAGCCAAAGCGACTACCATAATAACCGCCATAAGGGCCAAAACCGTATGGACCGTACCCACCAAACGAGTCATATTGATATTGCTGTAACTGCTGGCGTTTCAGTTTCTCTAACTCTGCACGTTTAGTTTTTTCACGCTTATTAATTTCATCAGCCACAGCATTCTGTTTAGCTAACTCATTGCTTTGATGTATATAATCCAGCACTTTTACATCCACTCCTTGCTTGCTTAGCATCAATGTTTGGCTAGGCGTTAACTCATAGCGTGAGTTACTGGCCTGAATATTAGCAATAATATTCTCAGGTGTTTTACCTTCTTTGGTCTGCGCAACAATTATTTCTAAACTCACTGCAGCGACAGGAGGCGGCAAGATTTTAGCTAGTTCCTCTGGTGTAATTCGGTCTATTTGTGCTGGGCGAGTCACCTCCGTGGCACAGCCTACAAGAGACAACACACTGATTAGACTTAATATAGTTAATACTTTAACTTGATTCATTTCAAACTCCTTTTTGCTTAAACTTCGCTATCACTGGCGATGCTTTCGTAATATTTTCATCAGAGGAATGACGTTTCGCTTGGTACAGACTCAGCACTTTTTAACATAAGCCTTAGTTTCTTTATAAGGCGGCACACCTTTATATTTATCCACCGCACCTCCACCCGCATTATAGGCAGCCACCACTAAAGTAACATATCCTCTAAAGTAAGACAGTAGCCTTCGTAAATAAGCCACACCGCCTTTAATATTTTGGCTTGCATTGTAAGCGTTCTTTACATTAAAGCGCTCTGCAGTCTCAGGGATGAGTTGCATTAACCCATGTGCCTTTTATTTGATTTTGCAGCTACTTTAAACCCAGATTCAGCGGTAATAACTGAAAGGGCTAATTTTTCATCGAATTTATACCAATCAAAAGTCGTACCCACTAAATCCACTACCCAGCGTTTACTTTTTGGCAATTGCGCAACATAAGCTATAACTGCAGTAGAACCTTGATATTGCGCATGTTACGTTTTAGTTGCTTTTTATGGCGCTACAACTTCTAACACGCAAAGTGGTGTATCCACAGCTTTAATCTCAATAGTCTTAAGCATTTTTTGCGCTTCAAAATGACCGCGT
>JAYTHN010000450.1:0-8529 GCA_043732505.1 Methylotenera sp. | reverse complement strand
TGAGCAGAGTGAAAACGAAGCAAAGAGAATACTTGCAGTGGAGCGCTATGAAATTTTAGATACCGCACATGAATCTGATTTTGATGATTTAGTAAAATTAGCGGCGATGATATTTCAGGTGCCTATTGCAACGGTAACCATTATGGATAGTCATCGCCAATGGTTCAAAGCTGCTGTGGGTATAACTGTTAAAGATATAAGTAGAGAAATTTCTTTTTGCACACATGCACTAGATCTTAATACTTCACTTGTGGTGGAAAATACCTCGCAGGATGCTCGATTCTCTAATAACCCATTAGTGCTAGGTGAGCCATATCTGGCATTTTATGTAGGCATTCTTTTACACAATTCAGAAAATCTTGCTATTGGTACCTTTTGTATTATGGATAGTAAGCCAAGAGTTTTCACCTCAAATAATCTTGAAACACTGCAAGTCCTGGCTAACCAAGCAATGAAATTACTAGACCTACGCGCCGAGCGTAACAAATTGAGTAAATTGAATAATGAGCTAGATTTCATCAATAACGCACTGATTGAAAGCGAGCAACGTTGGAAATTTGCCTTAGAAGGTGCTGGTGATGGGGTTTGGGACCTAAATATCAACACCAAAAAAATGTTCTTTTCAAAAAAATGGAAAGAAATGTTAGGTTACGGCGGCAAAAAGTTAACCAATAATTATGCAACTTGGCTTTCACTTATCCATAAAGATGACCTTTCTAAATTTTTGCAGGCTCTCAATAATAGTCTGCACAAAAAAAGTGACACCTATACGGTAGAGTATCGGTTGCTTTGTAAAGATCAAAGTTGGAAATGGGTATTAACTAGAGGCATGGTGGTGGCATGGAATGATGACGGCACCGCACAAAGAATGGTAGGAACGCACAGCGATATTTCAAGTATTAAAAGTTCTGAGGAAATCATTTGGAAGCAGGCCAATTTTGACGCCTTAACAGGCTTACCTAATAGAAGAATGTTTTTTGACCAACTTAAACATGAAATCAAAATAATGTCGCGCACCAAGGCTATGCTTGCCCTAATGTACATTGATTTGGATGGTTTTAAAGCGGTTAATGACGAATTTGGGCACCATATTGGTGATGCGTTACTAGTTGAAGTTTCAGATCGCGTGAATCATTGCATTCGGGAATCCGATGTTTTTGCAAGACTCGGCGGAGATGAATTTATCATCATCGTCACTGGTTTTGAAACCACTAGCTACGTTGAAAAGATTGCAGATAAGATTTTGCAATCGATGAATCAAGCATTTATTTTTGATGATAATAACATCAGCATTTCTGCCAGCATCGGCATTTCAATTTATCCACAAGATGGTGAAAATGATGAAATGTTAATCAAAAATGCTGATAACGCGATGTATACTGCTAAATCAAAAGGTAAAAATTGCTGGTCAATATTTAAATAAGCTCAATTTAAATAAGCTCCAATTAAGCCAAGTCTAAGCTAATCACCTATAATTTTAACTAGTACACGCTTTTTACGTCTGCCATCAAATTCACCGTAGAAAATCTGCTCCCACGGCCCAAAGTCTAGCTTGCCTTCCGTAATTGCTACCACAACTTCACGGCCCATTACTTGCCGCTTCATATGCGCATCGGCATTATCTTCACCCGTATCATTATGGCGATAACTGCTTACTGGATCATGCGGCGCTAAACGTTCTAACCATTGCGTGTAATCATGATGCAATCCACGTTCGTCATCATTAATAAATACACTGGCGGTGATGTGCATTGCATTGACCAACACGAAGCCTTCTTTTACGCCACTTTCTCTCAAGCACTCATTCACCTGCTCAGTAATGCGAATAAATGCAACGCGTGTAGGGGAGTTAAACCATAATTCTTTGCGGTAGCTTTTCATAATATTCTCCAAATAATAAGCTTATTCTAGCACCTCATAAAACGATATAGCCAATAAAAAAGGCCTCCAATCGGAGGCCTTTTTAGGAGTGCTACGTTAGCTTTTCACTTCAACTTCATGCATAAAGGCCTTACCTTCATTGTCAGTCGCGGTAACATCTAATTTACCTGGCGCATCAGGTACAAAGTTGAATTTAAAATAAGGGTCTTCACTAGTCCCTACGCCCACATCAATGGTCATTAGAGGTTTACCATTATAGGTAAAAGCTGCTTTATTAATATAAAAAGCTGGCACATAACCTTGTGACACTAAATCACGCTGTAAGCCAGTGCGCATTGGGTGTTTAATATTAAATATAGTAGAAGCCGCGCTACCTATTTTAACTGGCTCTTCAACACGTAATTTTATTTTTCCAGCCGATGCACGAATCGCCGCATCATCACCATCCACCGTACCACCACAGCCGCCAGCCGCACGAATTGCGCGCGTAGCACCATAAAGTTTACCATCGGCGGTTTCACCAACTAAGTGTACGAAAGCGTCTGTTTCAAAACGAATGCGCGTGGCTAGCTGAAAGTTACCTAACATCTCAGTTAAATGATAAGTCGCAGTGAGTGGAATCGGGTTTGCATCAACAATGGCATAAAGCTTTTTAATCACTACGCCATTTGCCGCAGCATTATCAATGCTATAAGTAACTGGCACCTGAGCACCACTTTCAGCACGGCGTGGAGCATCTATCTTGATGAAATCAACTTCTTGAATATCACGTTTCGCAAAAAAAGCCTCTCGTACCACAGGCCATAGTTTAGGGTCAGGCTCCGCCCATGCTTGAGATGTCATCGCTAATGCAAGGCTAGACCCGACTAATAATTTCACTAAAAACTGATTTCTAAATTGTTTCATTTTAATTATTCTCCAAGCCAACACCGACACAGAATCTCTTGTATTAACGCATTCAATAACAATCCTGATAACGATTCTACAAGTATCCAAATATTTGTATTTTATGACATTAACTATAATTGTATGTGACAGCAGTCACACTGGTAGATTCAAAACAGTTTTAAATTCAAAAGGACTATCACTTCCGGCATTCCCGCGTAGGTGGGAATCCAGTTTTCGTGAATATTCACAGTTTGTGAATATTCCAACATTCATGAACACCACTTTGACTGGATACCAGGCTCCGCTGGTATGACGTTAATTACTGGTATTACATTGGTTAAAAGTCAGGCGGATTAAAATTCAGCTCGATACCATTACCAGCAGGGTCTTTAAAGTTGATTTGCTGTACGCCGTTATTAAGTAATCGCGTGGTATAGGGTGTTTGTTGCGTTTGCAAATGCGCCTCCATCCCTCGCTTATCCGTGCAGGTAAACGACACATGGTCGTATGTTCCGTTCACATGTAAATCTGGCGCGCCCACGCCTTTGTTATATTCGGCAATATGCACCACATCATTATCGCCAATATACAACCAAAAACCGTAGCTGGTAGTCGCTATACGCGGGCCGACTTTTAAGCCGACAATATCGCAATAAAAATCCCGCAACACAAGCATCATGTCGCGATTCGCGCGGAGGTTAATATGGTTTATTTCGGTGACTGGCATAATATTTTTTTAACATTAATTAATCCTTACTTTAACATCTTTGTTGTGACGAGTAACTAAAGCAAGTAGGGATAAACAGTTTATTCGCCCTCAAATTGACATAGCGCAAATGGCTCGAGTCCAGCTTCAACTAAGTGTTTTGAGCCTCCCAAATCTGGTAAATCAATCACAAAAGCACAACCCATCACTACGCCACCCAGCTTTTGAATCAGCGCGACCGCCGCTTCAGCTGTGCCACCCGTAGCAATCAAGTCATCCATCAGCAACACTAGTTCACCTTGAGTAATCGCATCAACATGAATTTCCACACGGTCTGCCGCATATTCCAACGCATATTCCAACGCATAATCATGCCCGACTGTTTCAGCAGGTAACTTGCCAGATTTACGAATAGGCACAAAGCCCACACCCAGTTTATATGCCAGCGCCGCGCCAATAATAAAACCACGTGCTTCAACACCTGCGCTTTTATCTATTTTTTGATGAGTGTAATGTTGAACGAGTGCATCAATCACCATGCGAAAACCGATTGGGTCTTTCAACAAAGTGGTAATGTCGCGAAACTGGATGCCTTGCTTAGGGTATTGGGGATGGTACGGATTAGGGATTTGATAGGCATGAGTTTAGAGTTTCAATTTACGTAAACTGCCATTGATTAAAATTGTAGGTTGGGGTTTTAACCCCACTTGGTGAAGGTTGCAATACATTACGCGTGGGTTCAAGAACCCACCCTATTTGACTTTATTTAGTTCGATACTCTACTGATGGACGACCCGCAAGCAAGCCAACCACACTGATATCTTCCTCTAATTCTGGCCAATGAATACCTACGCCATTACCCATTAACTCATAAGACATTCGCTTTGAAGGGGTAGCATTATTTAAGCGTGGAAACCATACCAAAGGTGCAGAAAGTATGCGAGCGTCGGTTAATCTCACTACTAAATCGAACTCTGATGTTTCCAATGATTGCGCGATTGGCTCAGCGTTTAATGTTAAAGAAATCATTCCAAGCCTCAAAAAATAAAGCTTCATGTTCACGAACTAAACCTAACAGCTGATTTAGTTGTTTTGCGTTAAATCCTATACTAGTCGCAAAATTGACAGGTTGTAGCCAAAATTTTGTCAACCTATTATCTGCTTGGACATGAATGTGTGCAGGTTCGTGGCCTTCGTTGGCGTAAAAGAAGAAACGATCAACCCTATTCTTAAAACAGTTGGCATTTTATGAGCTATTCATCAACAAAATAATCAGAGTCAATTTTTTTAACTTGGTATGTCGTAGCTACAGATACACCCACATTATTTTCAATCATCAACCGTGCTAATGCAAAACCATTAATTAATACCACCTTATTATTAATATTTTTAACGTATTCTTGAGCTTCTTTAGTGAAATCAGAAGTTGTGATAAATACACCTTTATACGCTCTTTGGCCTTGCAAAGCCCCAAGAAATTTTTGGATTTCAGGGCGCCCAACCACACCCTCCCAACGTTTTTCTTGAATATAAATTGCGTCTAAACCCAAACGGTCTTCATCAATAATGCCATCAATACAACCGTCGCCACTTTGACCAATTGCTCGACCAGCCCCTACTCTAGTTCCGCCGTAACCCATAGCTAATAGTAACTCAACCACAAAACGCTCAAAAAAAGCGGGGTAACAAGTTTTAACCTGTTGAATAATTTCACTTGCTAGCCCATCTGAAAGAATCTTATAAGCATTTTCTAATTGCTCCTCTGGAGTTTGCTTCTCAGGCTCCTCAATTAATATAGGCTGTGCGTCATTAATATCATTTCTAACACTTCGGAACTCTATAAATTCTAAGTATTGTTCTAATAATTTTATATTAATTTTTTTAGGATTAGTTCTGAGCAAAGCTAATCCACGTTCGGTTACTCTAAAAAATCCTCTGCGGGTGTTTTCAACTAGACCAGCCTGCTTAAAATAACTTCTAGCCCAAGCTACTCTATTATCAAAACGCGCTTGTTTACCACTTGGTAATAATTCTTAACGCTCTTCGGATGTTAATTCAAATTTTGCAGCTAATGACTCAACGGCATCTTGTAACGAGTGCTCTTGCTTATCCGAAGCAAAATTTAGCAGAGGTAACATTACAGACTGAAAATCAGGAATAGCCATATTACCTCTTATTTATTGCGTTATGCCGCAGGTGATTGTGAGCGAACTCTAATATGCAACTCTCTCAACTGTTTCTCATCCACCTCATTGGGCGCATTCGTCATCAAGCATTGCGCCCGCTGGGTTTTCGGGAAGGCAATTACGTCACGAATTGATTCTGCGCCTGCCATTAACGTGACCAAGCGATCTAAACCAAACGCTAAACCACCGTGTGGAGGTGCACCGTATTGCAAGGCATCTAACAAGAAACCGAATTTTTCTTGAGCTTCTTCTTTGCAAATTTTTAGCGCATCGAAGACTTTTGATTGAATGTCTTGTTTATGGATACGTACCGAGCCACCGCCGACTTCCCAGCCGTTTAGCACCATATCGTACGCTTTTGAAAGTGCAACACCTGGATTAGACACTAGTAAATCTTCGTGACCATCTTTTGGTGCGGTGAACGGATGGTGCAATGCTGCCCAGCGATCATTTTCTTCGTCATGTTCAAACATTGGGAAATCAACCACCCACAATGGCGCCCATGCACGGCCATCTACATGACCTTTATCGTGACCGACTTTTAGGCGTAGTGCGCCTAGCGCTTCGTTCACGACTTTGGTTTTGTCTGCCCCAAAGAACACGATGTCGCCATTCTGTGAGCCTGTGCGGTCGATAATCGCTTGCAATGCAGTCACGTGAATGTTTTTAACGATTGGGCTTTGTAGGCCTTCTTCATTTAATTTAGTAATGTCGTTGATTTTGATATACGCCAAACCTTTAGCGCCGTAAATTTTTACGAATTCTGTGTAAGCATCTATTTCTGACCTAGCAATCGCCGCACCGCCTGGCACACGCAAGGCAGCCACACGGCCACCTGCCATATTGGCAGCACCTGCGAATACTTTGAAATCGACGTCTTTCATCACATCTGAAAGCTCAGTGATTTCTAGCGTGACGCGCATATCTGGTTTATCTGAACCGTAACGCGTCATTGCCTCATGGAATGACATGCGAGGGAAGGAAGCTGGTAAATCTACGTTTTGAACAGATTTCATCATTTGTCGAATCATCTCTTCAACAATATCCATGATTTGATTTTCAGTCATGAATGATGTTTCGATATCCACTTGCGTGAATTCTGGCTGGCGATCTGCGCGCAAATCTTCATCGCGGAAACATTTTGTGATTTGGAAATAACGATCGAAACCTGACACCATCAATAATTGTTTAAAAAGTTGAGGTGATTGCGGCAATGCAAAGAATTGACCAGCGTGAACACGGCTAGGTACCAAGTAATCACGCGCACCTTCTGGGGTTGAGCGTGTAAGCATTGGTGTTTCAACTTCAATAAAGCCGTTAGTATCTAAATAATCACGCAAAGTTTTGGCGACGCGATAACGCAACATCATGTTTTTTTGCATCGCTGGACGACGTAAATCGATATAACGGTGTTGCAAACGTACTGTTTCAGTGAGGTTTTCATCGTCTAACTGGAACGGCGGCGTGAGTGAAGCATTGAGAATTTCAATTTCAGTGGCAATCATTTCAACTTCACCAGTCGCCAAGTTTGCGTTAGTTGCGCCTTCTGGGCGAGCTTGTACGACACAAGTCACTTTAAGCACGTATTCACTACGAACAGTTTCAGCAATGGCAAATGCAGCTTGCGCATCTGGATTCACAACGATTTGCGCCATGCCTTCACGGTCGCGCAAGTCAATAAAAATCACGCCACCGTGGTCGCGGCGGCGATGCGCCCAACCACATAAAGTAACAGTTTGGCCGATGTGTTCGCGGTTTAAATGGCCGCAGTAATGTGTACGCATAATATTTAAGTCTTGTTGATAATTAGGTTAACGATGGTTATTTACTTGTTTAATGGGCTTTGATTTTATATTTGTCATGTGGCGCCACTACGCCCATGCTAATGATATATTTTAGTGCTTCATCTACGCTCATATCCAGCTGAATCAAATCAACGCGCGGCATCATTAAAAAGTAACCACCCGTTGGGTTGGGTGTAGTAGGCACGTAAACACTGACATAGTCACCAGGTAAATGATTCACTACATCGCCACCTGGGTGGCCTGTAATAAAAGCAATTGTCCAAACGCCTTGACGTGGAAACTGCACTAACACCGCATGGCGAAATGCATTACCAGAATCCGAAAATAGCGTATCAGAAACTTGCTTGACACTGGCATAGATAGATTTAACCACTGGTACACGGGCTAGCAATGACTCCCAAAGTAAAATCAATTGTTTGCCGAAAAAATTGGTAGCGATTAAACCCGTGACAAAAATAATCAACAAGGTGAGTAACGCGCCAACACCTGGAATCTCAAAACCAGTAATCGCTTTAGGTCGCCAGCTGGTAGGCAACAATAATAAGCTCTGATCCATGATGCCGATTAAACTTGAAAGCACCCAGATGGTGATGCACAAGGGTACTAACACTAGCAAACCTGTAATAAAGTATTTTTTCATGCGCTTAATTTAATAGGGGATTGAATGGCAAATCAATTAATAAAACAACTAATGGCAACCACAGCCTGAAGCACATGCAGCTGATGCTGCATTAGGCTTTTTTTCTACCGCCGCATCTGCTTTAGGAGCATCACTTTTTGAATCAGCAGTTTTTGCAGAGTCGGTATTATTGGCTTCAGCTTTACTATCAGTCTTAGTTGGGGTTTTATTGCCATGTTTAAAGTCAGTTGCATACCAACCGCTACCATTTAGCTGAAAGCTGGGCGCAGAGAGTTGTTTACTAAAGGTTTCAGCAGCACATTTTGGACAGGCGTCTATATTTGGCGCACTAATTTTGCGCATGACTTCGTCTTTAAAACCACAACTACTGCACTGATAATCGTATATTGGCATGGGTAAATGATTAGCTAAATTCTAAAAGTA
>JAYTHN010000449.1:0-2551 GCA_043732505.1 Methylotenera sp. | reverse complement strand
GCGGCGGTTCTTTCATTTACCATTATGGTGAGCAGTTAGTTTCGATTGGTTTTGTCGTGCATTTGGATTATGCAAACCCGCATTTTTCGCCATATGATGAATTTCAACGTTTCAAAACACATCCAGCTATTAAGCGCTTATTGAAAGATGGTAAGCGTCTAAGTTACGGTGCGCGAGCGATTAACGAGGGTGGCGTGCAATCATGGCCAGAATTAATATTTCCTGGAGGTGCATTGATTGGTTGTAGTGCGGGTATGGTCAATGTGCCACGCATCAAAGGTAGCCATAATGCAATGAAGTCAGGCATGTTAGCGGCAGAATCTGCGTTTGCCTCCATTAATATTCAAGATGCTTGTCCAAAAATGCTCTATGGCTATCCAAAAGCTTTACTAGAATCTTGGGTTTGGCAAGATTTGCATGCTGTGCGCAATGTGAAGCCATTCTTATCCCGCTTTGGTACTTGGGGCGGCATGGTATTGGGTGGCATGGAAATGTGGCTAGCTTCATTCAAGATCACTTTGCCGTGGACCTTAAAGCATAAGCAAGCAGACCATGAATGCACTAAGTCAGCTGCCGAAATGCCGAAGCTGGCGTACCCTAAGCCAGATGGTATTTTCAGCTTTGATAAATTGAATTCAATCAGCCTTAGTAATATTGCCCACGATGCGAATCAGCCTTGTCATTTGCATTTAATTGATAAAAAAGTACCTATTGATATTAACTTGGCAATATATGACTCACCAGAACAGCGCTATTGCCCAGCCGGTGTATACGAAATTGTAAGGCCTGAAACTGCTGGAAATAAAGATGCAGCTCAGGAGCAACCTTACTTGCAAATCAACGCTCAAAATTGTATACATTGCAAGACTTGCGATATTAAAGATCCGACACAAAATATCGTTTGGGTGCCACCAGAAGGTGGAAGCGGTCCAGTATATTCTGGCATGTAAACGGACTTAAGAAAGTAAAAAAGCCTGCCCAGTCTTGGTGCAATAACGCTTTTCTGCGATAATAATGTCTTGATTTTTGTCTGTAATTTTATTGGAGCCGCACAAAATGGCGCAATTTGATAATGTAAGTGTAAAAAAGAAAGCCAATATTTATTTTGATGGTAAATGTGTGAGCCATACTGTGATGTTTCCAAATGGCACACGTAGCACAATAGGCGTGATTTTTCCTAGTTCACTGACCTTCAATACGGCAGCACCAGAATTGATGGAAATCAATGCAGGTCTGTGTCATATTCGCCTTAAAGGTGAAGAAACGACTAAAACTTACGGTGCGGGTGAAAAATTCACAGTGCCTGGCAATTCGAGTTTTGAGATTGAGGTTACAGAGACCGTAGACTACGTTTGCCACTTTGAGTAATGATGGCTCAGTATTACGTCGTTGCAAACGCTTGCCGTACTATTCGTACTGTCCACGCGATTGCGCCTAATACTTCTTTAGCTTGAAAGGTTAAAAAAATATGCCAAGTTTTGATATTAGCTCAGAAGTCGATATGGTCGCGTTAAAAAACGCCATTGACACTGCGGGTAAACAAATTATTAATCGTTATGACTTTAAAGGTACGTCTGCCAAAGTTGAATTAAACGAAAAAGACAGCATTATTAATTTGTATGGTGATAATGATTTTCAGCTAGACCAAATTAAAGATATATTGTTGCCGGGCATGGAGAAAAAAGAGCCTGATTCTACCAAGCGCTTAGATCACAAAGACGTGCAAAAGGTAGGCGGTAATAAAGTCAAGCAAGAGCTTAAAATCAAAGCTGGCATTGATAGTGAGCTTGCTAAACGGATAGCTAAGTTAATCAAAGATAGCGGTATGAAAGTGCAGGCCAGCATACAGGGCGATGAAGTGCGTGTGAACGGTGCAAAACGTGATGTGCTTCAAGAGGCAATTAATTTTTGTAAAAAGAATGTAACGGATTTTCCGTTGCAGTTCGGTAATTTTAGAGATTAATAGTTAGTTTAGATTTAGTAATTAGTTTAGACCTAGTAGTTAAAAGCAGGTAATTAAAAGTAGGTAACAAGATGGTAGCAAAAACGCTTTACGATAAATTGTTTGATTCTCACGTGGTGACCGAAGATAAAGGCACTGCGATGATTTATATCGACCGTCATTTAGTGCATGAAGTCACTAGTCCGCAAGCTTTTGAAGGCTTACGTCTGGCTGGGCGCAAGTTATGGCGTATATCATCAATCGTTGCAACAGCTGACCATAACACACCAACGAATGGCTGGGATAAAGGTTTGTCGGGTATTGCAGACCCAGTATCGCGTTTGCAGATTGAGACATTGACTGAAAACATCAACGCATTCGGTGCAAAAGCATACTTTCCATTTATGGACTCACGTCAAGGTATTGTGCATGTAGTTGGCCCTGAACAGGGTGCAACTTTGCCCGGAATGACAGTCGTCTGTGGTGATTCGCATACCAGCACGCACGGTGCATTTGGTGCATTAGCGCATGGCATTGGTACCTCAGAAGTTGAGCATGTAATGGCGACACAGTGTTTAATGCAAAAAAAATCTAAAAATATGCAAGTGT
>JAYTHN010000448.1:0-8652 GCA_043732505.1 Methylotenera sp. | reverse complement strand
CCATAATTACAGGTTCCATTAAACTCGCGAGAGCATCAACTGCATCATCTACCTCAGCTTCAAAAAAGTCTGCTACTTTACTTAACATTGAGTCTAACGCACCAGACTCCTCACCAATAGCTGTCATTTGTAATACCATATTTGGGAAAACTTCAGTATTTTGCATGGCGACAGTTAAACTCGTACCTGTACTAATCTCGCTTTGAATTTTCTTTGTTGCATCATAATAAACTCGGTTTCCAGCTGCTCCAGCTACAGAATCTAAAGCTTCCACTAGTGGTACGCCAGCTGTGAACATAGTAGCCAAGGTGCGAGTCCACCTAGCAATTGTTGCTTTTCTAACTAAAGGACCGAACACCGGAATTTTAAGTATCAATCTATCCATTGTGGCTTGCATTGTTTGAGATCGTTTCCATGTGTAAAAGAAAAACCACAAGCCAAACCCGATAGAACCAAATATTGCCCACCACCACTGCACGAAAACTCCAGATATAGCCATTACAATTAGCGTAGGTGCAGGTAACTCGGCACCAAAACCATCGAATAATGTTTTAAAAGCAGGGATTACAAAAATCATAATGATGGCAACAATAACAAATGCGACCACAATAATTGAAATCGGATAAAACAATGCAGATTTAATCTTGGATTTAATTGCTAGGATTTTTTCTTTGTAGTTAGCTAAACGTTCAAGCAGTGTATCTAAGATACCAGCTTGTTCACCAGCACCTATTAAATTACAAAAAAGATTATCAAAATATAAAGGATATTTACGGAAGGCCGCGCTCAAGCTACTACCTGTTTCCACATCAGCTTTGATGTCACCTAATAATTTTGCAACTGCAGGATTGCTGTGACCTTTACCGACAATATCAAATGATTGTAAAAGTGGTACACCAGCTTTCATCATGGTCGCTAGCTGACGAGTGAATAAGGTGATGTCTTTATCTGATACACTGCCTTTATTCGTAAATAATGCACTTTGTTTTTTTACTTTTGTAACAGTGATACCCTGACGGCGTAAGGTCGCATTGACAAAAGAATCGCCTGCGGCTTTCATCTCACCCTTGATGGATTTGCCTTTTTTGTCTTTACCTTCCCAAGAGTACAATACTTCTTTGGTGGCCTTAGCGTTAGCTGCCATAGTGATGCCCTGCCTAAGTTAGTAAACTGTTAATTTTTGAATCAAGCCGTAATGCTATGCTAAAACTATTCATTGGTGCAAGACTCCACTTCTTCAATTGAAGTTAAACCTTGCTTTACTTTTAGCAGGCCAGACTGGCGTAAGTCTTTAACACCTTCAAGTTTCGCTTGGTCTGCAATATCATGGGCAGTACCACTTTTCATAATTATCCGGCTAATTGCATCGGTAATTGGCATTACTTGGTAGATGCCGACTCGACCCTTGTAACCGTTATTGCACATTTCACAGCCACCTTCTTTAGGGCCATATAATTGCCAACTGCCGTCTAAGTCTGCTTCTGTAAATCCCACTCCTAGTAAGGCTTCTTTTGGTACATCTATAGGTACTTTGCAACTTTTGCATAATCTTCTTGCTAGACGCTGTGCGGTAATTAGAGATACTGCAGATGCAATATTGAATGGCGCAACGCCCATATTTAGCAAACGAGTCAGTGTCGAAGGCGCATCATTGGTGTGTAATGTTGAAAGTACCATATGACCAGTTGATGCAGCTTTAATGGCCATATCGGCTGTTTCGAGGTCACGAATCTCACCAATCATAATAATGTCTGGGTCTTGACGTAAAAATGACTTCAATGCAGCAGCAAAGGTTAATCCTTGTTTATCGTTTACGTTGACTTGATTGATACCAGCGAGTGGGATCTCGCAAGGGTCTTCTGCAGTCGCAATATTGACGCCAGGATTATTTAAGATATTGAGGCAAGTATATAGCGACACAGTTTTGCCTGAACCAGTTGGACCCGTGACGAGTACTAACCCATAAGGCCGACTGACCGCATTTAATAGCGCATCTTTTTGAACTGCCTCATAACCCAAAGCCTCAATACCCAGTTTGGCGCTAGAGGGATCTAAAATCCTCATTACGATTTTTTCACCATTAATGAGCGGTAACGTACTTACCCTAAAATCAATAGTACGTGTTTTGGATAACACTAACTTCATACGACCATCTTGGGGTATGCGTTTTTCAGAAATATCCATGCTTGAAATGACTTTAATTCGAGACGCCAGTTTCTCTTTAATGACTAGTGGGGGTTGCGTAATCTCTCGTAATATACCGTCCACTCGATAGCGCACGCGATAAAACTTCTCATAAGGCTCAAAATGTAAGTCAGAAGCACCCATGTTGATAGCATCTATCAACATTTTATTTAAAAACTTAACAACTGGTGCATCGTCAACTTCTAGCGTTTGCACTTCTTCTTCAGCTAAATGATCATCGTCTCCACCTAAGTCAAAGTCATCATCAATATCTAATGACTTCATGCTAGTGTCGTTTGACTCTACAATCTTATCAATCCAACGACCTAATTTGTCATCCTCCACAACAACTGGAGACAAAGCCATGCCCATTTGAAATTGAACACTATCAAGTGCGTGTAGATTAGTCGGGTCAGAAACGGCTACAAATAATAAGTTGTTGCGCACTTGTAACGCCATCACCCGGTTTGATTGCATTAATTTTGCATCGATTTTTTTTGTAGGCAGATAATCAGCATTAAACGAGTCTAAATTGAAGTAGGGAAATCCAAAGGCTTTTGCTGAGGTTTCAGCAATTATCCGAGCACTTATTTTTTTACTTAATACTAGTTGTGTAATGAATGGCACTTTAACAGTGTTTGCCTGAGCCTGTATCGCATGTGCTTCAACTTCAGAAAGTAAATTTTCCTGAATTAAAGTGCGGGCGAGACCATTTAGTTTATTAGTTGGAGTGACAGTAACCATATTGATTGTATTGAATTCGCGTTAAGGCTTTCCCAAATATTTACATCATACTTTATAATGCACTTTAGACTTTTTTTTGTAAAGAGTTTACGCTTTATAGCTACAAAAAATAAAGAATGCCATTAAAGTTAATTATAAATGAACGGTTCGTTTTAGAAGCTTTGCCATGAGTTGTTGAGGTGAAGATTCTGGGTAAGAAAGTATCTTTTGCGGTAAGTGCAACGTTTGTTCCATCAGGTACTGGCCAGATAACACGGCGTGCAAAAGCTGATCTGAATAAACAATCCAACTAGAATTCGCAGGAAACTCAAAAGTCATTTGCGACGCGTTAAGCTGGTAGTCCAAGTCTGCTTTCACTAAATCATGTAAGTGCAACATAGTGTGGTCATATTCGCCACGCATAGTTTTGGTAATGCCCAGTAAGTAGGTTAATTTAGATTGCATCTTGCTGTATCGAGGGACTTTTTGAATGAACTTAGCCGCCATGTCGGAAAATGGTTCACCTATCTTCCATACACGTGGCTTATTATCTGGATTTACGTTGGTAAACACGCGTAATATGCGTTCGCCATGGGTGGGTTTTGAAGGAAATGAATCCGCATGTAATCGGCTATCGTCTTTGCGCCAACTGGTTTTCCTGCCTGCAGCCTCAATACATCTCAGGCTGGTGTTGGCTGGTTTTGCAAAATCAGCGTAACTTGGCAATAAATGCTGGATAAGTTGCTTTGCACTAAATGCGTAGCGTTCAATCAGTTTTGACATTGCCGCTAAATCATTTGCATTACCTTGTGCGCCACGTATGGAGCGTTCATTGCCACGCAAGTAAATATTTTTAGCTTTACCATCAGACCAGCCTGGAGATAAAAAACGTTGTTCATCTGGTAATAAATTAAAGCCTAAATTGGGTAAAAATAAAATCCCACCATGCTCTAATTGTTCAATATAATTTTTCTGCTGTGTGGCAGATGCATTAGCTTGAAAGCTATCAAACGGCAAGGTAATGATAGGGTTTTTGAGATTTTCCATATTTAGTTGTGATTAAATAGATGCTACATATTGGCAATTATTTCATCGCCAAATTCTGACGTACCAACTTGTGTAGCACCTTCCATTTCATTAGAGAAATCGTTAGTCACACGTTTAGCTATAATTGCTTTTGCTACGCCACTAATCACGAAATCTGCAGCTTCAACCCAACCTAAATGACGTAACATCATTTCAGCCGAAAGAATGATCGAGCTTGGATTCGCGATGTTTTTGCCTGCAATTTTAGGTGCTGTACCGTGTGTCGCTTCAAACATCGCTACGGTGTCACTCAAGTTGGCACCTGGTGCAATACCAATGCCGCCGACTTGTGCTGCAAGCGCGTCGCTCATGTAATCACCATTTAAGTTAAGCGTCGCAACCACATCATAATCTTGAGGGTGCAATAGAATCTCTTGCAAGAACGCATCAGCGATACAGTCTTTGATAATCATGCCGTTTGGCAATTTACACCAAGGCCCACCATCAATTTCAACCGCGCCAAATTCTTGTTTGGCGACTTCATACCCCCAATCCCTGAAACCACCTTCAGTGAACTTCATGATATTGCCTTTGTGGGCAATAGTGAGTGATCTGCGGTTATTATCAATCGCGTATTGAATCGCTTTGCGCACTAATCGTTGACTACCTTCTTTTGAGACTGGTTTTATTCCAATCGCTGAAGATTCTGGGAAGCGAATTTTTTTACGCATACCCATATCGCTTAAAAAGCTAATGACTTTTTCTACTTCATCAGTGCCCGCTGCCCACTCAATTCCAGCATAAATATCTTCCGTATTTTCACGAAAAATCACCATATCTGTTTTTTCTGGATGTTTCACTGGGCTAGGCACACCTGTAAAATATTGTACTGGGCGCAAACAGACGTATAAGTCCAGCTCTTGGCGTAGCGATACATTTAATGAACGTATGCCGCCACCCACTGGTGTAGTCAGCGGACCTTTGATTGAAACAACATAATCGCGCACAGCATGCATTGTTTCAGCCGGCAACCAGTCATTTGGGCCATAAACTTTAGTCGCTTTTTCACCTGCGTAAACTTCCATCCACGAAATTTTACGTGCGCCGCCATAAGCTTTATTCACCGCAGCATCTACCACTTTAATCATAGGCGGAGTGATATCAGCCCCTATGCCATCACCTTCAATAAATGGGATAATAGGGTTATTAGGTACATTCAACGTTTTGTCTGCATTGACGGTTATTTTTTCGCCAATACTTGGTACGTTAATCTTGCCATCAATCTTATTTTTTGCGGTCATGATATGTTTCCTAAAGTTGCGTTTTTAATTTAAAGCTAATGATCATTTTATTCAATAAACCCTTCAACGTAGTGTGCCAGTTCACACCGCATGAAAAGCACCCTACGTTAAAAGACTTTATTTCTATTCCGCATGTCTATGCCGCAGGTAGATTAGACACGGATAGCGAAGGTTTACTTATTTTAACCGATGATGGCATGTTGCAACACCGATTAAGTGACCCAAAACATAAAGAAGTTAAAACTTATTGGGTACAGGTTGAAGGTGCTGTCGAGGATGTTGATTTAGAGCAGTTAAGAGACGGCATAGATTTGGGCGATTTTGTAGCAAAACCAGCGCAAGTCATTGTGATTACGGAGCCTGAAAGATTATGGTTCCGGAATCCACCAATCCGTGAGCGTAAAGCGATTCCCACTTCTTGGATTGAGATTAAAATCGCTGAAGGTAAAAATAGGCAAGTGAGACGAATGACTGCGAAAATTGGTTTTCCTACATTGCGTCTAGTCAGATATTCGATTGGTAACTATACGATTGATGATGTTGAAAATGGACAATTTAAAGTAATTTAAGAAGGGTTTTTAAAGTGATGAAACCGATTATTATTTTTCGTAACGTTGAACATGAAGGTCCTGGTTATTTAGGTGAAATTTTAACTGAAAAAAATATTCCTTGGCAAATTGCCAATACACATGATTTAGAAAGTTTACCAAGCTCCATACTAAGTTATAGCGGCGTTGTGTTAATGGGCGGGCCGATGAGCGTGAATGACGACTTAGCTTGGATTGCGTCAGTATTAAGCTTAATCAAAGAAGCCTATACTGCTGATATACCCTTGCTAGGGCATTGCTTAGGTGGTCAATTGATCAGCAAAGCTTTAGGTGGAATAGTAACGCAGGGCACTGTAAAAGAAATTGGCTGGGGTGAAGTTGCAGTGAGCCAAAACGAGGTCGCTCAATATTGGTTTGGTGAAATTGAAAGCTTTAACAGCTTTCATTGGCATGGCGAAACATTTAGTTTGCCGCCAAATGCAGTGCATCTATTAGCAAGCCCTTATTGCCAAAATCAAGCCTATGCAATCGGTAAACATTTAGCTTTTCAAACCCATATTGAAGTTACGGCGGAGATGGTGTTAAGCTGGTGTGACATTGGCGAAGACGAATTGGCAGAAGCGGCTGCAAGCCCGCTAGATTTGAACCGAGGAGTGCAACAATCGAATGCAATGCAAGAGAGCTTGCCATTACACTGTTTTTTTCTAAATAAAGTGGCGAAACAAGTTTATGGCCAGTGGATTAAAGGGTTGGTTAACTGATAGCGCAATCATGAAAGCATCAATATGTTAAAATTACGTAAATTTCTAAGAGAAAAGCATCATGTCTGGTAATACATTCGGCACACTTTTTACATTAACTTCATTCGGTGAATCCCACGGCGCTGCTATTGGCGGCGTTGTTGATGGCTGTCCGCCGGGTCTTGAGCTAAGTGCAAAAGATTTACAGATTGATTTAGACCGTCGTAAACCAGGTACTTCTCGTCATGTTACACAGCGCCAAGAAGCTGATGCAGTCGAAATACTATCTGGTGTATTTGAGGGTAAAACTACTGGCGCGCCGATTGGCCTGTTAATAGGTAATACTGATCAACGTAGTCAAGACTACAGCAAAATTATGGATACCTTCCGACCTGGTCATGCTGATTATACGTATGCTCAAAAGTACGGTATCCGTGATTATCGTGGTGGTGGTCGTTCAAGTGCTCGTGAAACTGCGGTTAGAGTGGCAGCTGGCGCCATTGCAAAAAAATGGCTAAGCGAGCGTTTTGGTGTGACTGTGCGTGGCTATATGAGCCAATTAGGCGAAATTGATATTCCGTTTGAGAGCTGGGATGGCGTCAACGACAATCCATTTTTCTCTCCAAATAACAGTGTGCTGCCAATACTAGAAGCATACTTAGATAAAATTCGTTCTGAACGAGATTCTGTGGGTGCATGTATTACTGTGGTTGCAGAAGGTGTGCCTGTAGGTTGGGGCGAGCCAGTATTTGATAGGTTGGATGCAGATATTGCGCATGCCATGATGAGTATCAATGCAGTGAAAGGCGTAGAAATTGGTGCTGGTTTCGATTCAATCGCACAGCGTGGCAGTGTGCATTCTGATGAAATGACACCACAAGGTTTTGTGACGAATCATGCAGGTGGTGTGTTAGGTGGCATCTCTACAGGCCAAGAAATTCGCGTGAATGTTGCTTTAAAACCAACTTCGAGTGTTCCACAAGAACGCCGTTCGATTGATAAAAATGGTAATGCAGTCACCATGCAAACCACAGGTCGTCATGACCCTTGTGTGGGCGTGCGCGCAACACCGATTGCTGAGGCGATGTTGGCCTTAGTGTTGATGGATCATGCTTTGCGTCATCGCGCGCAAAATGCGGATGTGATTTCAACCATACCTAAGCTGTAACTACTTGTGAGTGTTGTTTTAGCACAACAGAAAAATCAGCATCGCTCTTTACATTTTAAGCTTGCGCGTTTTTACTTTATTTATTATTTCTTTGTAGGAGCATTTACACCTTATTGGGGTTTATATTTAAAATCTGAGCAATTTTCAGTGGCAGACATAGGTATCCTAATGTCTCTATTTCAAATCAGCAGAATCTTTGCGCCCAATTTTTGGGGTTGGCTGTCTGACCACACCGGCAAACGTGCGCAGTGGGTTAAGCTTACTGCTTTTTTAGGCATGTGTGGCTTTACAGCTGTATTTTGGGCGCATGGTTTTTTCTGGTTATTCGCTGTAATGGCGGCCTTAAGTCTATTTACTAGTTCTACGTTACCTCTAGCGGAGTCACTAACATTAGCACATTTAGCTAAGACTAAGGGCCATTACAGCCGCATACGTATGTGGGGTTCGCTAGGGTTTATTGTTGCAGCAGTCATTTTAGGTTTTTTAATCGATTTTGCAGGTATTAAAAGTTTATTATGGTTTGTGCTAGCAGTACAAATTACCTTGTTTGCGCTCTCATTCACCTTACCAGATCCTAAAGTCGCCCCCCACGAGCACGACCATTTTTCAATCTGGCAAGTGATCAAGCAACCAAACGTCATTGCCTTGTTGGTAGGGTGTTCATTCATGGTGACAGCACATGGCGTTCTATATAACTTTTACTCAATTTATTTAAGTGAACATGGCTACAGCAAAGGCATGATAGGTTTGTTATGGGCAGTAGGTGTTATTTGTGAAATTAGCATTTTTATGCTCATGCCAAAAATAATGGCACGATTTAGTTTAAAAACAATCCTAATGATTAGCTTAGTATTAGCAGTGATTCGGTTTAGTTTAATTGGAATTGCTGTTGACCATATTGGTTGGTTGATTTTAGCGCAGAGCCTGCATGCTGCGACGTTTGGCAGCTTTCATGCGGCCTC
>JAYTHN010000447.1:0-2579 GCA_043732505.1 Methylotenera sp. | reverse complement strand
GAAAAATATTTTAATTAAAAAAACGTAACTTAGATGCGGCAAGTGATGCAGTCGCTGTTCTTGACTCCACACCTAATTTTACGAAAACATGCTCAAGATGCTTATTAATCGTTCTTGGACTCGCACTTAATATATCGCCAATATCTCGACTAGTTTTACCTTTGATTGCCCAATAAAGCACTTCAGACTCTCGCTTTGTCAGTTTGAAGGTGACCATTAAGGCTTCAATTTGAGCGGCATCAGACTCTTCACGCAATATAATGATCCATTGTTCATCGCTAGTTAGGTCTGCGGGGCTAAAAGTAAGCCGTTTCGAGTTTTGTATAATTGTGATGGATTGCAAGCTTTTGCCGCTTGCATCCGCCTGATAGGCCGTGTCTATCCAATTTAATACTGGGCTTGGCGTAATTAAATCACTTAATTCGCTTACTTGATTTGCAGTGAAAAAATAGTTTTGTAACCACTGGCGAGCGAGCGGAGTTTGCCAAACTATTTGGCCATTTTTTGGATTGATTGATATCGCAGCTTGGCCAAATGCATCCAGTGCTCCACGCGCTTGATGCATTTGTCTAGAAGTTTGCAAATGTGCGGAGATTCTAGCAAGCACTTCATTAGTACGCACAGGCTTCGTTACATAATCTGTGCCACCTGCTTGAAATGCTGCGACTACGTGTTCTGATTCCGTTAGACCAGTCATAAAATCACAGATATATGGCTAGTTTTAATATTAGATTTTAACTTGCGACATACTTCAAAACCGTCCATCTCAGGCATCATTTCATTTAATAAAATAATATCTGGCTACGCAGCTTCTGCGCGCTCTATTGCAGCTTTGCCATTATTAGCGACTAACACAGCAAAGCCAGATTCATCTAGCGCGTCATGCAGTACGGCTAAATTATCCATCACATCATCCACAATTAGCACTACTGAAGATTGATGACGATTTAAGACTGACTTTGTCATGTACTTAGTTCTTGTTTAAAGGTTTCTTGTTTAGAAATTTCTTGGATAAAGTTTTTCATGAGATCTATTTGAAATTGACTTGAGAATTTACGCATCAATTCAACAAATGCAAAATAGCTAGCATCAATTAAAGCAATTTCGTCCAGCTTACCATTGATGCCTTTAATGTAACCAAGATTGATCAATGCAACTAACTCATCCAACACTTTCTCAGGAGGCATCATCAAGTCCACATAATTAGTGACATAGTCAATATTGGTGTCATATTGAGATGCGCCTTGCATGATATTGCTGTTAGCTACCCATTCAAGTCTTAGTTTATTGCCTAGCCAATTTAATAACTCTTCCACATTAACAGGCTTTACAATGAAATCTCCTGTCGCAATACCTGCTGCATTTTCAAGATTTTTATCGTAAGCATTAGCCGAAACAATACCAATGGGGACATTAGATTGATGTACCTTTCTTATCACTTAAGCCGCTTCCCAGCCATCCATCACTGGCATGGCTAAGTCCATGAGAGTAATGTCAGGCTTGAACATTTCATACATCACTAAACATTCTTGCCCAGTCGCCGCTTCAGCCATTTCAAAACCTAGTGGCGATAATATGTTGAAGATCAATTCACGATCTACTTGTTTATTATCAAAGACTAATACTTTACGTTTAGCCCCTAAGTAACCAGTGCGGCTTGCAAACTTATTTGTTTCAATCTCATCCAAATGATGTACTTGTGTCAAGAATATGCGTATTTTGAATGTTGTACCCTTGCCAATCTCACTGTTAAAGTTAAGCTCACCACCCATTAATTCTGTCAGTAATTTACTAATGGTTAAACCAAGACCAGTACCGCCAATATTAATTTGATTCGCCGCACTACCGCGTGAAAAAGGCTCAAATATTTTGTTGTATTCAGCGCCTGTAATGCCCGGGCCTGTATCTTGAATCTCAATGTAGGCAATCTCTCTTACATAACGCACACGAAAATTAATGGTGCCTGCCTTAGTAAAATTAACGGCATTACCTAGAATATTAATCAATATCTGCGTTAGTCGCTTTTGGTCAGCCTTAACCACTGCTGGAAATTCACCAATCGCCTCATATTTAAAATCTAAGCCTTTATTGCGCGCTTGCAACTCAAACATGCTGACTATTTGACTAATGAACTCAGGAAATTTTAGCGGCTTAATATCAAAAGTGAGCTTGCCGCTTTCAATATGGGCAATGTCCAGCGTACCTTCAATCAATGATAACAAGTGCTCACCACTGCGCCTTACTACGCGAATCGCATGTTTGCGGTGTAGGGGAGTCGAGCTATCATTATCAAGCAACTGTGCGTAGCCCAAAATACTATTCAACGGCGTTCTAAGCTCATGGCTAATGCAAGTAATGTAGCGGCTTTTAGCTTGGTTCGCCTGTTCAGCAAGGTGTCTCGCAAGTTGCAACCCATTATCGGTTTGATTATGTAAGTCAATCTCGCGCAGCAGCAACCCAGTCTGACGATTAGACTCCTCTTGTGCCACACGGCGGCTTTCTGTGGTGAGTACCAGCCACCAAGCAATAATGCCGCTGGCAAAAACCAGCGCAGCAAATACTTTTAAATAGCCAGCCTG
>JAYTHN010000446.1:0-2583 GCA_043732505.1 Methylotenera sp. | reverse complement strand
GAGCGTTTATATTTTTTAATGATTACTGTTTTTAATATGTATTTTAATTATTATGTATTTTAAGTAGTCACAATTCTGGCTCTGCTCTCACCCGTGCTCTTATGCGGCAAGCATCGCCAAATGCATTAAAAATTGCCAAGTAGGCTGGATTTTCCATTACTTTCCATTCTGGGTGCCACTGCACGCCTAGCGTAAAAGCTGCGGCATCATTCACACTAATCGCTTCAACCAAACCATCAGGCGCATAGGCTTCTGCAGTCAAACCTGCACCCAATTGATCAATCCCTTGACCATGCAAAGAGTTGACCATCATTTCTTCACATCCAACGATATTTGCCAATTGACCATTGGCCACCAAACTGACTAAATGCGTGGGCGCATACTGAACAGCAATTGGTTGCTCTTTAGGTTCTCTATGATCTTTATAGGCAGAAACCTCATGCACCGCCTGATGCAGACTGCCGCCAAAAGCCACGTTGATTTCTTGGCATCCGCGACAAATCGCTAATATCGGCACGCCAGTTTTTACTGCGGCCTGAATCAATTTAAGGGTCAGTGCATCGCGTGCAGGGTCTAGTGGTAATGCTGGATTGTGTACATCTTGACCAAAATGTGAAGGATGCACATTCGATAGGGCACCTGTGAGCAAAATGCCATCTGCCATCGCCAGCAATTCATCAATCTCTACTTGGTCTACAAGCGCAGGAACGATTAGAGGTAAGGCACCCGCGGCTTCAGCCACGGCCATGATGTATTTTTGCCCCGCCATATGAAAAGGGTGTTCACCCACTAGCTTGATATCAGCAGGAAGCAACACGATAGGTTTTCTATTTACAGACTTTTTTTTCACAGGTTTTGCTTGTGTTGTATTCATTAACAAATCTATCTTAACGTTAATTTCAGGGTTGTCATATTCAATATGCAATATGTCTTATCGTTAATAATGCAGACATCACAAATAATTGCATTGTATCAGAGCTAAGTATATTATTCCTAAAATTGGTTATGCAACAAGAGCCATTTAGATTATTTAGATAGGGCCACTTAATTATAGAGTAACAGTAAGCCATGAAACAGCTAATACTTTCAGAGTGGTTATTAACCGAGCTTGCGCAAGGCGATTTTCCTGAGCGCATGCCCACGCACAGGCGTGTGTACGAGGCGATTCGCCGTGCGATTACCAGCCGAGTGTTGCCTTCTGGCGCGCGTTTACCTTCTACGCGCAATCTGGCGGAGGATTTAACGGTCTCGCGCAACACCATACTTGCAGCCTTTGAACAATTGTTGGATGAGGGCTATGTTGCCTCAAAAACAGGCAGTGGAACGTATGTGGCTTATAACCATTCAGATGGGTTTTCTAAAAACGTAACTTCCGCCACACCAATTCATTCAGCCTCAACCAGTGGCAATCAAGCACTTCCTAAGGCTGAATCTTATAGTGGCTTATCCATGCGCGGCATGGTCGCTGCGGGGATAGTCAATACAGCGGAATCTTCAAATAAAAATAGTCACGAAGTACAACCGTTTACACCAGGTGCAGATGATTATTCAAGATTCCCCATCGCATTATGGCGGCGACTGCTTAATCGACAATGGCGCGCGCCAGCGCCTGAACTATTAGACTCCAGCCATGCAGGCGGCTACTTACCACTGCGAATCGCCATTGCCGATTACTTACGCGTCTCACGCGCGGTTAACCTCACGGTAGACCAAGTGTTGATTACCTCTGGCACTCAACAATCGATTGATTTATGCGCACGCTTGCTAACCGACCATGGTGATAAAGTTTGGGTGGAGAATCCTTGTTATTGGGCAGCACGACGTGTGTTTGAAGTAAACGGTTTACAGCTGCACCCCGTCGCACTAGATAACGAAGGTATGGCGCCAAACATCAAGGATTTTCGAGAAACACCACGACTCATTTACACCACGCCTTCGCATCAATACCCCAAAGGCATGGTCATGAGTTATAGCCGCAGACGCTTATTATTAGATTATGCGCAGAGCTGCAACGCATGGATTATTGAAGATGATTACGACAGTGAGTTTCGCTTTGAAGGTCGGCCGATTTCGTCTCTGCAAGGCATGGATCAACATGGGCGCGTATTGTATCTAGGTACGTTTTCAAAGGTGATGTATCCAGGCATTCGGCTGGGTTATATGGTGGTACCACCGCAGTTAGTAGCCAGCTTTAAAAGCGGCTTATACGAACTTCAACGGCCTGGGCAAGTAGTCATTCAAGCAGCCTTGGCAGACTTTATTGAAGAAGGCCATTTTGCTAGTCATATCCGTCGATTACGGCAAACCTATGGAGAAAGAAGGCGCTTATTACAAGCGTCTTTAGCTTCAGTGGCAGAAGTAGGCGCAAGATTATCGCCCGTAGACTCAGGCTTACATCTAGTCGTTGAGTTCGATGCACAATGCGACGATGTGCATATTGCCGCATTGGCTGCCGAACAAGGCTTGCGCGTATATCCCTTGTCGCACTATAGTTTAGGTGATAACCCTGATAAAGGCTTGATCATAGGCTATGCCTACGCCGCCACTAAAAATATTACCCAATATGGCAATGTGTTGGCAAAA
>JAYTHN010000445.1:0-8700 GCA_043732505.1 Methylotenera sp. | reverse complement strand
TAATGAGCGATATAGTCTTATAAAGTAGGCTGACAACTCCCACTCCTTTGTACCTTCAGGTTTTGTAAACTTAGCATGAAGTAGAAGTGATGAAGTTGGTTGGCTGAAACCCAAAATCAATCCAAGGTCAGTTGGGCCAATCCTCATTCTCTTTGCAGCTTCGACTACCGCCTGGCTTAACACTCTTGTCCGATCTGAGGTCTTTAGGACAGTTGAACTATTGTTCATAACGCCTCCTTATCTTTGATTTATTTACTCTACAGAATAAATATAGGATATCAATGTATATTTGCATAAAATACTGAGTACTTAAATCCTAAAACCAATAGCTTCTACCTTTAACTGCAATTAATAATTGGGGATACGGAGATCTAAATTGTTTCATATACTTTGGCCAGCAAAAAGGCTACCGTAGTTTCTACGGCATTTGCGGACCGGTTGCGGGACGAAAAGTTTGTGACTTAGTCAATATTTAATTCTAATTTTGACGGTTTTAATGCATTCATCATTATTAATAACTTAGGTTTTAATTGATTTGCCAAGTGCCCTCTTTTCCTATTGAGTCGTAACTTTGTTTCCAGCCAAAGCTAATTATTGTCGGCAACCTTTGCAAAACCAGCTCTATAGTAGATACCTAGTCTTGTTTGCTGAATTTTCCGGAATTTCATGATCTATATTTCTCTGATGCCACGGTTTCCAGATCTATTTGAAAACCGCGTCAGGCAATTTAAAAACTCTATTTCAACTTTAGCTGGTTTGCCACCGTAGATATTCTCTTTCAACCAAACCACTTGTAATCAACCGTAAGGTCTTAATATTTATTTAATTTAATAAAATAAATTTTTAAGTTAATTTACTTATGACGACTGCTCTCACGTTTAGAAGTTGCTTTTATATCTAATACCGCTCTATAAGGTTTGCATCTGCTATTTCTTATAGATGCATCGATTGGTATTTTTGGAAGCCTAATCTGCTGCTTTAGTACTAATTCCGAAAATGCACGGTTCAAAGCGGTCATTTATTTTTTGGCGAATTGGTAAAAGCCCGCAGACAACATATTTCTCGGATTTCAGTCAAGCTGGTGAAGATGCTATTCTTAATGACTTATTATCCAAAATTTATAGAAGCTCACAGATTGCCTACAAAAAGTATGATCTGATTAGAACAAGCATGATTTTGTTTTTTATATCAATACCGCCATGGTTTTTATATATGATTGCTGGAATATACCAAAAATTTAGAATTATCGAATTAAATCCAGCTCCATGCAGAACGATATATGGTCATTTTATTCATAGAAGTCCAAGAGCGGGCTTCCCACATAGCCCTTCCATTACTTGCAGTTTTAGATGGCTCCGAAAGTTTATCAAAAACATTTTTTGTGATCAATGTTGGATAATCGTTATTAAGAGTAGCCAGTTTTGCTGCATAATTTGCAGAGCGCCCTACCCATACGAAATCATTGACACCACGAACTCCAGTAGGGACTGCGTGCAGGTCACTTATATCAATTCCAACAGTATGAGCTAATATAAAAACTGTGTTGTATTGGGCTTTCATTTCTAATTGTATGATATTGGTTACTGCCCAACGTAATTTCAAGCCTGTTCGAACGGCACAATCGTACTTATTTTCACCGATAAAAATAAGTATGATTTTATCGCCATCGTAAGCAGTTATAACTACACTTTTAGCTTTAACAGGCTTCGCTGCACAATGTAGTAAAGCTACCATATTTGTAGAACCATCAAGATCGGCATATAGCACAACAGCATCTTTCAATAAAACTGCTTTACTACCCAATCCAACATTGCTTGTAGAGGGAACTACACGGCCGGTAGTCTCTGACCAAGGATTTTTAAAAATTGTCCGGACTTCAACTTATAAATCATTTAATAAAGCCATTTAATAAATAGGACCTAGGTTTTTTAAGTGTGATCGTATCGAATGAACAGCAGGGGAAATATGAAAGCTTTCATCTTTACCAGGCAAATATTTATTAATTAGCGCGTAAAACCCCGTCTTTCAGGATGGGGATGTAAGCGCGAACGGCGAAGCCGTTCAAAGTGTTTGTTTTGTTCTTTAATTTTAATATAATGAAGCCTTGAAACGCTTACGCTTGCAAGCCTACCAGTTTGAACTGATACCCATTGGTGAGCAATCCCGTGCCATGCGTCAATATGCTGATTGCTGTCGTGTGGTGTATAACAAAGCATTGGTATGGCAAAATGAACAATATCTAGCTGACAATACTTTTAAGTTTAACTACACCAAGATTGCCTACCTTTTGCCTAATTGGTAGGTGCAATCAATATATTATGGCAGGACATGCCGTGTTAGCGTGTAGAGTGATGGTGCAACAAAGCCGCACAGTGAAGCACGAATCCGCCGAGGGTATCCTCAAGTCATCGCATGAACCTGTAGGAATTTCCGTTCTTAAGGGCGGGGAGGATGTCAAGATTATTAGAAGTTGTAGAGTAACCGAGCTAAATGAATTGCGATTATGAATATACATAAAAATGAGATTTTTAACCTGATTAACTGTGTATAAGGCACGATATAATTTCCTTACTTATTGATTACAATCAATAAGTAAGGTTGGCTGGACCTTTTCTCTCATTGCAAATCAAATGTTCGGCCAGTTTATTAATAGTATCTTTATCCAACGAGGTAAGGTTCAAAACCTTATATTTATCTGATTGGTCAGATTTACTTCGGTATGAACGCTTATATGCGGGGTCGTAATGATATGTGATTAATTCATCCACTAAAGACTTCCATTGTTCTTTTTGCACCATTTCATACCAACGGGTTATAGTTTCACTTCCGTGCAGTTCTAAAAGAAGTGATAGTCTCTGTAACAGTAGCATTGGGTTTTGCAAAAAATGAGCATAGTCCTCCATTAAAAGCTTTATACGCACTGGGTGCGGCACTTCTATACGTAAAGAATGGGAAGCACGCATACGCTCAACCAATACTTTGGGTAAACTTAACATACCAACTTTACTACTTTCAGCTTCTATGTAAACTGGGCGTTCTGGTGAGAAAGCACGAAAATTATCCCAAAGCTTAGTTTCAAAGGTTTTCTGGGAGGGTTGTGGTTGGCCTGGTAATACCCCAAGCACAGAGCCGCGGTGTTGCGCTAGTGCTTCTAAATCTATCACTTGCGCGCCCTGATTAGCTAGTGCGTGAAGCAGATGACTTTTTCCAGAGCCAGTACCACCACTAATTACATGATATTGAAACTGATGAGGTAAGGTTTCCAAATCTCTAATTACATGGCGCCTAAATTGTTTATATCCTCCCAGCAATTGCGCTGTATTCCAGCCTACTTGTGCCAATACATGTGCCATTGCACCACTTCGCATACCACCCCTTGAGCAATATATTAAAGGTCTCCAGGATTTAGGACGATCACTTAATTCATTTTTTAGATAACGTGCGATATTTTGTGCAATCAACGCGGCACCTAATTTCTTCGCCTCAAAGGGTGAAACCCTACTATATAAAGTGCCAATATGTACGCGCTCTACATCATTCAATACAGGTAGATTAATTGCTCCTGGAATTTGATCATCAGCGTATTCAGCCGGCGAGCGAACATCTATAATCTGATCAAAGGTATTAAAAATTTGTGAAACCTCAACGAGGTGATACATAGGCATAATTATTTTGCGCTCTTCAATAACTGCATTTTAAGTGAATTTTCGTAACAAGCCATAACTGTAAACATATCTGAAATTAATTCAGTCGCAATACGATTGTTCAGAGTGAGTAGTATTCATATTAATATTTCTCCAGAATTACAAGCGCGATGCCACCTAAAATCGCAACTAAAACTAATGTTAGATGCAAGCTTATGTCCTCGCCAAGAAATGAGAAACCTCCCAAGGTCGCAATCACTGGAACGCTCACTTGCACTAACGCAGCATTGGTTACACTTAACACAGGCTATCTCGAGTACCAAATGGCATAGCCTATTCCAAAAGCCAGCGCACCTGATAAAACTGCGTACCAAATTCCCGCGTTATTCAGATGGATACGATGCCACATGAGTATGCTCAGCACTCACGCGAAGGTCATTGTGCGCAAAAAATTATCCGCCGTTACTAGAGTAGGGTTATCTGCTTATTTTCCGCATAAAGAATAAAATCCCCATGCGACTACTGAAACCAACATCGATAGGCAGACATTCAGTGTTGGTGCCGATAGAATGGGCAACAATAGACCAACAAGCCCAACTAGAGCGAGCATAACACCCACAAGTCTCAATCCATGTACCCTTTCCCAGCTCAAATCCCGTAGCCTATCATGGTAATTTGCACCGCCCCGAAGAGCAACAGCGCGCCAATTACCGTGGGCAGGTGCATATATGCAAATGAAAAGCACTCTGCATATACAAACAATCCCAACGCGGATGACCAGTAACCAGTACCAGTATACCGACCCCCTTTCACGAGAATCAACATCCAAAGCATCTCAGCCCCCGAAATTAATCGAATGAGTGTGAACTAGCTGCATCAATACTAGTATGCTTAAGTACCAGTCTGCAGAGCAGAAAATTGCTTGCAAACGTAATTATAGCTAGGAAGGTCAATATAATGATGCAAGCTTTTGGCATTTAGTAAGGTGTTGCCACAGATTGATATAATTGTAATTGAAGAGCGAGGCTTTCAAAAATTCTCAACATATAAAAACCTACTTCAAATGAGGCACTTATATTTAGTAATTAATATCGATAAAAGAATTAATATGAACTTCGCATTTGCTTTAATGGCTCAATCAAACTGGGCCAAAATTGAATGGGAATTTTGGTCCAGCGTTGAGCCTGATGGAGTGTACGGTAGTGGCTCAGTAGATTCACTTCTGAGAGTTAAGCTCATTCAGTGTTCTAATGAAGCGTTTTGGATTTTGGTAACCAACTGTTTTCATCGCTGTGATCTCTTGCCCTTTTTGGTCGAAAAATATAATACCAGGTGGGCCAAATAGCATGAAACGTTTCATCAATGCTTTGTCTTCATCAGAGTTTGCAGTTACATCTACTTGCAGCAACGTTGTATTTTTAAGTAATTGCTTTACGGTAGGATCACTAAACGTAAATTTTTCATATTCTTTACATGCCACGCACCAGTCAGCATAAAAATCCAACATAACAGGTTTCTTGGAAGTGCTTAGATAATGGCCCAACTCTGCATTCGTTTTAATCCGTGTAAATGCAAGTGTAGACTCAGTTTTCGCTGCATTTGTGGGTCCTAGACCATTACCTGTAAATGCGGCGCGTGTAAAGCCACTCAATGGTTGCAACACCGATTTACCCCCTGAAACAGCGCCTAATAAAAAAGTAACGCCAGAAATCAATAAGATGACGGCAATACCCTTACAAAACTTGGCAAAGCTACTGGCGTGTTCTGGCAAGTTATCTAAGGCTTTTAAATGCACCGCAATAACGATAAATAAAGTCGCCCACATGCCTAGTTGAATACTGACGAGAATGACGGGCGCAATCAACCAAATGGCCATGCCCAGCATCAGTACCCCAAAAAAGTTACGTACTGAGGTCATCCAACCACCGGCTTTTGGCAGCAGTTGTCCAGCAGATGCACCAATGAGTAATAATGGTACACCCATACCAATTGAAAGTGCAAATAATGCTATGCCACCCAAAAATACGTCTTGTGACTGACTAATATAAATCAAGGCGCCCGCAAGCGGTGCTGCAATACACGGACTCACGATGAGTGCGGATAAAAGTCCCATCACAAATACACCGAATAATTGGCCGCCTTTGAGCTGATTACTGGCACTCAGGATTCTATTTTCAATAAAGGCGGGTAATTTAAGCTCATAAAAACCAAACATCGAAAGTGCTAAGGCCACAAACACTAGCGCAGATGCACCTAACACCATTGGGTTTTGTAGTGATTGACTGAGTAGATTGCCCGACAAACCTGCAGCGATGCCCGCCAATGTGTAGCTAAATGCCATTCCGAGCACATAAGCGACAGATAGGCTAAAGCTATGAGTTTTACTATTTGGGGTATTATTAGATTGACTGCCGACAATAATACTAGAAAGAATTGGAATCATCGGCAGCACACAAGGCGTGAGTGATAGCAATAAACCTGCGCCAAAGAAACCTGCGACAATCAGCCACAGATTGCCGGTTTTTAAAAGACTCGTACTATCATCATTGCTATCGGCAATCCCACTGTCGCTTACGCTCGATTGTGTGGAACTCGCCCCTAATTTCAAGTTAAATGTTTTTTTGATAGGGGCGTAACACAAACCTTTTTCACTGCAACCTTGATAAGTAGCATTGATGATAACGTTTTTGTCAGATGTGTCCGTAAGCTTGATGATTGCCTGAAAGTCATGGTGATAAACTTCTTGCTTACCAAAGTTTGGGTCGTCTTTAATTTCCCCTGCAGGCAAATCCACGCTGATTATTTTATGGTTACTGTTTGCCGCCACTTCAAATTTGACACGTTCGCGGTACAAATAATAACCCGGTACGACCTTAAATGCCGCTTCAAGCGACCGAGCATCCCGCGCAGTTAAATCTAACTTAAATGCAACATCTGGTGGTAAAAAGCCATCCTCAGACTCGTTATCGACCAATGCGTTAATAATGCCTTTGTTCGTTTCAGCTGAATGAAGATGCAAGCTAAGACCAATCATGATGATAGCAAGCAGGTGACACATTAAATGTTTATATGTTATGTTTTTCATGACTAAGTAATCCGTATACACCTATTTGCCTAAGTAAAATGAAGCATTATTGATCATGAGATCACCTCATTCAGATTATTGTTAAAATAAATATTATGGGTAATGCGTTTAGTCTTGATGCCAAACCTTGGTCAATTTTTTCTTAATCTACGCCACACTTTATAAAACTATTAAACATTTAATCTATATGATTTAGCTCGAAATATTCGTGCAGCAGTTACGCAACCGAACTTAAATTATAGCCTAAAAATAAATACTAGTTGTTGATACAAATTAGGCAGTATTTGACTCGACTTTTTTCACTACTAGCTTCTAATAAAAATGCTTAAATTAAATCGAATGAATTAAACCATTACGTCAATTTAATCTCTAAAATGGACAGAAACTTCATAAAAAAGTTTATAATTTAGAAGCAATTGTTCCATGTTGGCATATACATCAATGAACGACTTAAAAAATAAAGTATGGAGTTTAAATAATTTTTTTTATGATTGAAAGGCTTTCTAATGATTAAATGGGAAATCAATGCACGGGAACTGGCGAACTGTAACTGCGCATATGGTTGCCCATGTCAATTCAATGCGCTACCTACTTATGGCTTTTGCGAAGCAGTCGTATGTATGGAAATAGACCACGGTTTCTATGGTGATGTAGATCTTTCCGGTGTTCGATTTGCATGCATTGTGCAATGGTCTGGAGCAGTGCATGAGGGAAAGGGGCGATGCCAGCCAATTGTAGATGTAACCGCCAGCGAGATGCAGCGCACAGCGATTTTAAAAATCGCCTCAGGTGAAGATACAGAGCCTGGCAAGACCATATTCAATGTGTTTGCTTCCACTTATGATCAGGTTTATGAGCCAATCTTTACCGAGATTGATTTTGCCGTAGATATCGAATCCCGCACCGGCACCGTCAGTGCCAAGGACGTATTTAATGTCAGTGGTCAACCGATTGTCAATCCCATTACAGGGCTTGAGCACCGCGTACGTATTGATATTCCCGATGGCTTTGAGTATAGCCTCGCAGAAATTGGCAGTGCAAGCAGCCAGACTTTTGGCAATATCAAACTAGATTTAAAGGATACCTACGGACAATTTGCCTATATTCGTCTTAACAATCATGGTGTGATTAAAGCTTAAATCAGTGATTTGGTATGTCAGCGCAAACTGCCACTGAAAAACTACTGGGTCACCAAAGAGCCTTGGTTTTGTCAGGCATCCTGCTACTTACGTTAATGGCATGGTGGTTTTTATTTTGTGGCGCCGGTATGCACATGAGCATCATTGATATGGCGCAGTTCTCCCTACTCCCTTATCAAAGTGCAGGCATGGCTGCGGATATGCCAGAAATGGGCATGCATCTTCAGGCATGGGTATGGCAGGATTGGAGCATTGCACTTTTGATGTGGTGGGCTATGATGATTGCCATGATGCTACCAAGCGCCACCCCCACCCTCTTGCTCTATGCGCGGGTCATGCATTTCGCTAAAAAAAGTACAGATAGCGTTGTCGTAGTGGCGACTTTTAGTTTTGTGCTGGGCTATATCAGCAGTTGGTTAATTTTTTCTTTTTTCGCCACGTTTTTTCACTGGGCACTGCAGCAAGCAAACTTGCTCTCGATGTTGATGATAGTGAGTAGTGGATGGTTATCAGGCTTGCTATTGGTTTTTGTGGGCCTATACCAATTGTCGCCTTTTAAACAGTACTGCTTAAAATATTGCCAATCCCCAGCCTCATTTATTTCAACCCATATGCGTTACGGGCAGTTTGGTGCTTATCAAATGGGATTAAAACATGGGATGTATTGCGTGGGATGTTGCTGGCTATTAATGCTGTTGCTGTTTGTAGGTGGCGTGATGAATCTGGTATGGATCGCAATATTAAGTATATTCGTGCTGGCTGAAAAAGCCTTTCCCCACATCAGTAAACTGCCGCAATTATCAGCAATTTTTTTACTTACTTGGGGATTGAC
>JAYTHN010000444.1:0-2590 GCA_043732505.1 Methylotenera sp. | reverse complement strand
TTAGCAAAGAGAATTTGAAAAACAACGTTATTGATCAACAGATCTTTAATGAAGAACTAAAATCGACCAATGAAGAACTACAGTCTACTAATGAAGAGTTACAATCTACCAATGAAGAGTTAGAAACCTCAAAAGAAGAATTGCAATCAGTAAACGAAGAGTTAATTACTGTAAATGCTGAGTTACAGGCTAAAATTGAACAGTTGGCAGGTATTCAGAACGACATGAAAAATCTGCATGACAATATGAATATTGGTATTATATTTCTCGACCAGTACATGTGTATTAGGCGTTTCACACGCGATGCGGCTAAGGTATACCGTCTATTGCAATCTGATTTAGGGCGCCATTTAGCAGATATTAAATCTCATCTTATTTCAGATGATCAAACTCATAATATATTAGAAGAAAGCTTACTTAACCAAGCCCAGAATGTACTCGAGACTTTAATTTCATTTGAACGCGAAGTAACAACCAATAAAAATGTATGCTATTTATTACGGATGCAACCATACCGCACACTGGATAACGTGATTCAAGGCGTTGTACTGACTTTTACTGATATTACTCAACGCGTTAAGGCGGAAGTCGCAATAAAAAATGCTTTGAGCCTATCAGAAAACATCGTTGATGCCATACGTGAACCCTTGTTGGTATTGGATGCAAATTTAAAAATCGTATCGGCTAATAGAGCGTTTTGCCATTATTTTCAAGTCACATCACAAGATACTTCTGGCAAAAAAATATATGACTTAGGTAATCGTCAATGGAATATTTCCGGTTTACGCGAGTTATTAGAAACCATATTGCCACGTGATCAAACTTTTGAAGGTTACATAGTAGAGCACGACTTTCCTAACATCGGTCACCGAAAAATGATACTAAATGCGCGCCGTATTGATGGTAATTTAGATGAACCATCGTTAATTTTATTAGCAATGGAAGAAGTAAAATTAGTTCAAATAAGGTGAGTCCATCATGAATGAAAAGCCTGACACAACAGAATGGGATGGTATAGAAAAACGCAAGTCGTTGAGATCAATGGCCGAATCTATGGTAGCCAACGTCTCTCCAAACGATATTAAGGCTCAACCTAGCGAAATATTGCTTCATGAGCTTTTAGTTCATAAGGTTGAGCTAGAAATGCAGAATGAAGAATTGCGTAAAGCGCATCATAATATGGAGGAGGCGCGAGATCGTTATTGGCATCTTTATGAGTTTGCTCCCGTAGGCTACATTACAGTTACGCGTGAAGCTATGATTAGTCAAATAAATCTTACCGCATGCTCCATGTTGAATGGTAACCGCTCTAAAATAATAAATAGACGCTTTTCTAATTGCATTATTCCTTCAGCGCAAAACTATTGGCACCACATGTTTCTTAATATAATGCAGCAAGTAGAAAATGACAGACATATCTTTGATTTAGAAATGTTGCGAGATGATGGCAATACATTTTACGCGCATTTAGACTGCCTTAAATTGAGCATTGAAGATGGCTATCCCTTACTGCGTGTTGCAATTACCGATATCAGTAAACTGAAACAAGCAGAAGCAGATTTAAGCATTGCCGCCATCGTCTTTGAATCCAAAGAACCGATGATGGTCACCGATGCTGAGAATAAGATCCTGCGTGTTAATCTAGCGTTTACAAAAAATACTGGCTATGCATTGAGCGATGTGGTTGGTCGAAAACCAAGTTTCCTCAAATCAGGCAACCACCAATACGACTTTTATAATGCGATTTGGGAAAGTATTCATCAAACAGGTCATTGGGAAGGTGGTATTTGGAACAAAAGAAAAAACGGTGAGATTTATTCAGAATGGTTACGTATTACTGCGGTTAAAAATGATTCAGGTGACATTACCAATTATGTAAGTATTTTTTCCAACAGTACAAATGCCGAATAAAGTGAACTAAATTCATCATGACTTTTTTGAAAAAATACTTTCCTATTGTTTGTGTTGGTGGCTCTGCTGGCGGCCTTGATGCCTACATTAGACTATTAAAAAATCTGCCAAATAATATGGATGTGGCAATTGTAATTGTGAATCATATTAGAACAATGCCTACACATCTGCATGAGATCCTGCCAAGCTATACCACCATGCCAGTTGAGCTCATTTCAGAACATTTGTTAATCAAACCTAATCACGTATTTATTATTCCAGAAAATAGAGATTTACATGTTAAAAATGGTAAGTTTGAGCTAAAACCTATCTCTAAACCTAAAGGATGGCCTGATGTAATTACAGTTTTTTTGTGTTCACTGGCTCAATTTTGGGATGGAAAGCTTATTGCCGTAATTGTTTCTGGTTTCGATGGGGATGGTTCTGCGGCGCTATGTAAAATTAAAGAAATAGGTGGCATTACTATTGCGCAAAAACTCAGCACAGCTAATCAACCAGATATGCCAGAAAGTGCGATTGCCAGTGGTTGTATCGATTTTGTATTGTCGCCAGAAGATATTGCCAGAGAAATCATAAAAATTGCACGAGATGCAGTCTGATTAAGTCAGTAGCCTTAATTATTAGCGGAGAAGTAAATAAATGTGTGTTCAATTTAATATACGCTAGTGAAAATCTTGTA
>JAYTHN010000443.1:0-2598 GCA_043732505.1 Methylotenera sp. | reverse complement strand
AAGAGTTTGGAGAAATTTTTGTGCGTCTACATCGCAACTGCTTAGTGGCGAATGCTTATATCGTAGGCTATGAAAAACGCGCTGTCGAGAGCAGCCGAGAGAGTCAAAATGAACATGACAACCAAACAGAAATTATTGAGTCAGGCGACAAACAATGGTTTGCATTATTAAAATGCATTCCTGAAACCATTGCTGTGAGTCGCAGACAACAACATATCGTGCGCAAGACTTAAGCTTTAAAAAACTTGCACACGACGTTGTTAATTTTCAGGTTATTAACTTTTAAGTTAATTATTTTTTTGATTTATTTAAATCTTCAATCACTTTAGCGGCCCAGTCTTTACCACCTAAACCAAATGCAATAGCAAGTGCTAAAAATAACGCGCCAAATACAATAATGAATAGTGAGTTTATCAGTTGCGTACCGATACCAAGCTGCTCTAGAGCCACAAATATTGCTAATATTTGTATGCCGTATTCTACAGAAGTACTAATTTCCAAAGCACGCTCAAATTTAATGCCATATAACCACGCAAACACTAAACGATTTACAAATCGTGCTAACAAAGTACCAAAAATTAATACTAAAATGGCGACAATAATATGAGGTAGATAGCTGGCTAGTTGTTGTAGCAACACCGAAACTTCATTCAAACCCAACATGTTTGAGCCAGTAATAATAAAAATTAAAATGACCAACCAATATAGAACATGGCTAATAATGCCGCTTAAACTTAAATTTAAGCTGCTATGATTCATGAAGGCTTCTAAGCCAGACTTTTGGGCAAATTTATCAAACTGCATTAACTCAAGTGTACGTTTTACTGCGGCTCTAGCAATTTTAGCTAGCAGCCAGCCAAAAAATAATATGACTACTACAGCCAATAATTTAGGTACAAAATTGACTAACTGTAACCAAAACTGGTTGATTGAATTGATAAACATATCGAGTTGATATTGCATAAAGTCTCCTAACAATATTTAATTTTATAAAACTTGAAATCAAATGCTTAAATTAATGTAATTAAATTTCGCAAAAATTCAGCTTACTCCTAATACCCCCTATTTTACAATTGCTATTATGTGTCACTATTTACATAGTTGCGCTGTGATAAAATTCAAATCATGAATAATCAAACAGTTTCAATTGCTCCTAAAAAACTCGTCATCGCTTCACGTGAAAGCCCTCTCGCTATGTGGCAAGCGCTGCACATACAAAGCCGCTTGCGAGCACTTTATCCTAAAACAATGATAGAAATTTTGGGCATGACCACTACTGGCGACCAAATTTTAGATACGCCATTAGCTAAAGTAGGTGGCAAGGGGCTATTTGTCAAAGAATTAGAAATGGCTTTAGCGGATGGCCGTGCAGATTTAGCAGTACACAGCATGAAAGATGTGCCGATGAATTTGCCCGAAGGCTTTTTGATGGCGGCCACGGGTGAACGAGAAGACCCTCGCGATGCTTTTGTTTCAAACAACTTTGCATCGCTGGAAGATTTACCAATCGGCAGTGTGGTCGGCACATCAAGTTTGCGTCGTCAAAGCCAATTGCAAGCACGCTTGCCGCATTTAAAAATCGAATCTTTACGTGGTAATTTACAAACACGATTACGCAAGTTGGATGAAGGCCAATACGCTGCCATTATTCTTGCTGCAGCTGGATTAATTAGACTAGGCCTGGAAGCGCGTATTCGTAATGCGATTTCAGCTGAATTGAGTATTCCTGCAGTTGGGCAAGGCGCATTAGGGATAGAGATAAATGCGAGCCGTACTGATTTACTTGCTATTCTTGCGCCACTCAACCATGCTGATACGCAAGTGTGTGTAGAAGCAGAACGTGGCATGAGCCGTGCGCTTGCTGGCAGTTGCACTGTGCCGCTAGGCGCTTATGCTACTTGCAAGGCCGATAAAATTCATATTACAGGCTTTGTAGCCAGTCTGGATGGTACACAAATGTTGGTTGAGTGTATCAGTGGAAGCAGAAACCAAGCGGAAGCTTTAGGGAAAGCTTTGGCAGACCAATTACGTGCAAAAGGTGCGGATAAGATTTTGGCATTGTTAGACTAATGCGCAGCCTAAACTTCAATGATGTTTAATCCAATCGCCACTTAACTTTAATATGCTTAATATACTCAAAGGTATGGGCATTGCAGTTTCAAGACCTGTAGCACAAGCGACCAAACTCAATGCCTTAATTCGTGAAAACGATGGAGAGCCTATTAGCTTTCCATTAATCGACATCGTTCCACTGCAAGATTACACTACGTTTGACAACACCATAAAAGCACTTGAAACCACTGACTGGGCTATTTTTATCAGTAGCAATGCGGTTCAAAATGGTATGCAACGCGTTTTAACTCAATTTGGCAAACTACCTACAGGTCTCAAATTTGCTGCAATTGGTCCAGTCACAGCCTCTGAGCTGATGCAGATGGGTGCTCAACAAGTATTGATACCAAAAAACAGATTTGATAGTGAATCACTACTTAGTTTGCCTGAAATGCAAGCGATGCAAGGTAAAAAAGTAATGATCTTTCGTGGCGTTGGTGGGCGCGAGGTGCTGGCAGATACTTTGCAAGCACGCTGGGCAAAAGT
>JAYTHN010000442.1:0-2601 GCA_043732505.1 Methylotenera sp. | reverse complement strand
CATTGGGGCGCAGGTTAAATGAAATAGTCGTTGCAGGGAATTGTTCTAAATGATTAATGACTAGTGGTGTCGTTTTTTCAGTAATAGTGGCAATCGCTTTCAGAGGCACTTGCGCCCCATCTGTACCCGTGACATATATATCATTTAATGCTTCTGGCCCTATTTGAAATTTAGGTTTAGCTTCCAGTACTACACGATATAAATTGGATTGTGTGAATATGGTAGAAATCAAACGCTGACCAAAAGCACTGTAAAGTGCATTGTCTATTGCTGTGGTAGTGACGCCCAAACGACCAGCTGTTTGCCTATCTATATTTACATAAGCCTGTAAGCCTTGATCTTGTAAATCACTGGCAACATCGCCTAATTTAGGCTGCTGGTTAAGTTTTTCTACCAGTTGCGGTACCCACAAACTTAGTTCTTTTGCATTAATATCTTTAAGTGTGAATTGATATTGAGTGCGGCTCAATCGACTTTCAATGGTTAGATCTTGGACAGGTTGCATGTAAAGGTGAATACCAGCTACATCGGCAAGCTTGGGCTGTAAACGCAGAATGATTTGTGAAGCGGTCTCAGACCTATCTTCATGCGCTTTAAGATTAATCAGGAATCTACCACTATTCAAAGTAAGATTAATGCCATCGACACCAATAAATGATGAGATGCTATCTACTGCTGAATCTTCAAGTATGACTTTTGCTAACGCTTGCTGACGCTCAGCCATCGCGCTGAATGAAATTGACTGTGGTGCCTCAGAAATACCTTGAATAATGCCAGTGTCTTGCACTGGGAAAAACCCTTTTGGCACATAAATATAAAGCATTGCTGTAATTACTAATGTAGCCAATGCAATTAAAAGTATTAAGGGTTGACGGTCTAGCACCCAAGTAAGCATCTTGCCATAGGCCGCTACAATACGATCAAATGCATGTCCGACAGTGCGATCAAAACGACTGCGCTCTGATTCTGGCGTATGCCGCAGTAACTTTGCGCACATCATTGGGGTAAGCGTTAAAGATACTACTGCAGAAATCAGAATCGCCACCGCCAAGGTAATGGCAAATTCACGGAATAATCGCCCTACCACATCACCCATGAATAATAACGGAATGAGCACAGCAATCAAAGAAACTGTCAGTGAAATAATAGTGAAGCCGATCTGCTTAGATCCCTTCAAAGCGGCTTCTAGTGGGCTTTCTCCTTCTTCAATATATCGCGAGATATTTTCTATCATCACAATCGCATCATCCACCACAAACCCTGTCGCAATCGTCAATGCCATCAAAGTTAAATTATTGATGCTAAAACCAGCAACATACATGACGGCAAAAGTCCCTACTAAGGATAACGGAACGGCAATAGCAGGCACAATAGTCGCAGGAACGTTGCGCAAGAATATGAAAATAACCATCACTACGAGTACGACCGCAAGCATTAACTCAAACTCTACATCGTGAACAGAGGCGCGAATCGTAATAGTCCTATCGCTGAGTATCTTAACTTCAACAGACTGCGGTAAATTAGTTTGCAAACTCGGTAGTAGCTGCTTGATACGATCAACCACTTCAATGACATTAGCGCCTGGTTGTCGCTGAATATTAATCAATATAGCTGGTTTATGATTACCCCAAGCTGCAAGACGTTTATTTTCAGCACCATCCACCAAATCAGCAACATCACTAAGACGTATAGCAGCACCATTGCGATAGGCCAACACAAGCTCACTATATTCAGCTGCAGTTTTAAGTTGGTCATTGGCGTCAATAGTAGAGGCTTGTGCTGGGCCATCAAAACTACCTTTGGCTTGATTGACATTTGCGGCACCAATTGAATTACGTACATCATCAATATTCAGGTTATTTGCAGCCAATGCTTTTGGGTTAACTTGAACACGTACTGCTGGCCGCTGGCCGCCGCTCAAGCTAACCAAACCGACTCCGGGTAACTGCGAAATTTTTTGTGCAAGCCCAGTATCAACAAGGTCTTGAATTCCTGGTAATGGCAAAGTCGGTGAACTGACAGCCAAAGTCATGATAGGAGAATCAGCAGGATTCACCTTACTATAATTCGGCGGCATCGGTAAATCTGTCGGTAAAAAACTAGATGCGCGATTAATGGCAGCCTGCACCTCTTGCTCGGCAATATCTAAAGTAAGTTGCAAGCTAAATTGCAAAGTAATGACTGATGCACCACCTGAACTGGTAGAAGACATCTGTTTTAAGCCAGCCACTTGACCAAACTGGCGTTCAAGTGGTGCCGTAATTGATGAAGTGGTGACCTCTGGGCTAGCGCCTGGGTAAAGAGTTGTCACCTGTATGGTCGGATAATCCACTTCTGGCAGCGCAGAAATCGGTAGAATTCGATAACCTAAAATACCTACTAGCAAGATGGCAATCATCAAAAGTGACGTGGCTACTGGGCGTAAGATAAATAAACGTGATGGATTCATATTAGATTTCTTTAGCTATCATATTTAGAGCTAAACCACATTTATAAATAGAGCTAATCCACTGATAATCAATGCGCTCAATTACTGGGCATATGGATAATCTGTAATCTGAGCTATCCCACTGTAGTTTATTACGCTTTATACTACTCATT